>JAHFKQ010000066.1 GCA_023245265.1 Candidatus Collierbacteria bacterium | reverse complement strand
ACTCAGATTCCGATTAAAATGGCAAAGTACCCCCGAATTCTACCACATTTGTGCTTAATCAATTTATATAGGCTTCTAACAGTGTGCTAAAATATAGACTAATGAAAATTCTGGTTACACCCGATAAATTCCTCCGCAAGGTGGCCAAACCGGTCACCAAGCTCGACAAGAAGCTGGAACAGCAAATTGCCGAGATGATCGTCACTCTGAAGTCCGCCACGGACCCGGAAGGCGTTGGTCTGGCCGCAACCCAGGTCGGCCTGGACCGCCGTCTTTTTATTGTTACCTTCAAAGGTGTCCCCGAAGTGTTTATCAATCCGGAAATTGTCAGTCAAAGCCAAGCCATGCTCTCCGAGATTCATCCCAAAAAGAAAGATCGCTGGCTGGAAGGCTGTCTCTCTATCGTCGGTATCTGGGGCTTTGTCGACCGACCCTACTCCATCAAACTGAAGTACCTGACACCGGAAAATGGCCGGCTGGTCGAACGAGTCCGTGACTTTGAAGACGCCGAGTCCGCCTATGTCCAGCACGAAAATGACCATCTCAACGGTATTCTCTTCACCGATCATATTCTCCGCCAGGGTGGTCAAATCTTCAAAGATACTCCGGATGGTTTAGTTCCGATTGATAAGATATAAGTAGCATGCTCAAAAACCTCGTTTACTTCGGCTCCCCCGAGTTCTCCGCCGAAATTTTGGAAAAGCTTGTCGAGTCTAGGCTAGTGAATGTCGTCGGTTTAGTCACTACCCCCGACAAACCCACCGGTCGCCGGCAAACACTTACCCCTTCACCGGTCGCCCTCTTAGGTGAGAAATATAACCTGCCGGTCTATAAACCCCAAAGACTGGATGAAGCCAATCTTGCTCATCTTAAGCTTCTCAAGCCCGATCTCTTTTTGGTGGTCTCCTTTGGCAAAATTATTCCTCAAAACTGGCTAGGCACTCCCACCCTGGGAACCTTCAATATTCATTTTTCTTTACTTCCCAAGTACCGCGGTGCTCTCTGTATCTCCGAAGCTATCAAAAACCAAGACGCGGAAACCGGGGTAACCCTGATGGTCATGGACGCTCTTTTGGACCATGGCCCCATCGTCGACCAACAGAGAGTTGCCATCAATATCCGTGACGATGTCGCTACATTGACCACAAAACTTACTCAGGCCGCCGTGAAAATTTTGACCGATAAATTACCCGAAATCTGTGCCCAAAATTACGCTTCAACCCCCCAAGACGAGTCTTTAGTCTCTTTCACACCAAGTCATAAATCTTTGACTCATGCCACTGCTTTTATTCCTTGGGAAAATATTAAACTCGCTCTGTCCTCTGAGAACTCTCAACTCTCAGCTGACCTCCACGCCCTGATTCGTTCTTTGAATCCGGAACCGGGAGCTTGGACTAAAATTGGCGATCTGGAGATCAAGCTTCTTCAAACCAATCTGGTTGACCACAAACTCATCCTCGAACAAGTTCAAATGGCCGGCAAACAACCTATTACCTGGAAACAATTCCTCTCCGGGCATCCTCTCCCCCAATAGTTGAAATCTGAGATCTCTTACTTCGCGGCCAAAGCCATAGCGGCCGCTTTGACAGCCCCGGCTTTTGCTTGAATCTCCCGATCGGTAACTCTCATCGATCTCTTACAAGTCGTACAAACTTTGATCTTGATTCTGGTTCCGTCGACAATTAAGTGATGGGTGTGAAGATTGGGCCGGCGGATAGTCTTGGTTCTTCGTTTCGAAAAACTGACTTTGTTGGCGTTTTGAACACCTTTTCCACACATGACGCAACCATAAAATTCTTTTTCCATGGTCTAAATTTTACCACAGTCGAGGCTCCAGGTCACCCCCGTCATTTCCGGACCATTCCAGTATAATAGTTTTCATGCCTCTAGGAACCATACTCATCTACTATCTCTACCTCGTAATTTCCATTACCATTCATGAATTCGCTCACGCCTGGACCGCCGATCGCTTGGGCGATCCTACAGCTCGGATAGCCGGTCAGCTGACCCTCAATCCCTTTGCCCACATCGATCCTCTCGGAACCGTTATTCTGCCTCTTCTGTCACTTTTAAGTGGGCCGGGCACCGTCTTTGGTTGGGGTAAACCGACCCCCTTTGATTCATACAACCTAAAAAATCCCCGCCGCGATGCCGGTATTATCTCGATTGCTGGCCCCATCAGTAATCTTCTCTTTGCCATTATTATTGCCCTTGCCGTCCACTTCTTGCCGAGCATATTCGCTATCTTTTTGATTCCTTTGATCCTGGTGAATATAAGTCTGGCCGTCTTCAACCTAGTACCGGTTGGGCCCCTCGATGGTCAGAAGATTATCTTCGCCCTCTTACCCAGAGATCTGGCTTATGAATTCCAAGCCATTATGAGCCGCTACGGCACTTTGATTTTGCTTTTTATGATCTTCCCCTTCTTTGGAGGCCAAGCTCCCATTTCGTCCATCATCACTCCTCCGATAGAGTTCCTCGCCCGACTCCTGATTCCCTAATTCTTAAAGACTTCGTCTGCGAGACAGGAAGCTAAACACTCCCACGACCAGTAGTAAAATTCCAAAACCCAAGAGGGCAATCTTAACAATCGTCGATAAGGCCGTACCTAAACCGGACTGCGCCGGTTCTTCGGTGGCTGTTTTTCCATTAGTGGTGACGACGGCTGATTTGCTCGGAGTGGGAGTCGGAGTTACTATCGGTGTCGAAGCTACCCCAGCTCCAAAGTTGATGGGTTCCACAAAGCCGGTCAAGACGACATCTTCCGAAGGTTTGTTGCCATAACCACTGGTCTCGGCCGTCACAAAAATTCGAATATATTTCATATCGGTAATCGTCGACAGTTTGCCGTTCACGATCTCACCCAGTCTCTTCTGCTTACCCAGGTCATCTTCCACCCAGGCCACATAAATATTCTTTTCGGAGGTCAGGGCAATCTTCAGATCTCGGCAGGTCATCAGGATCTTGTAGGTGCCATCGACAAAGACCGAGGCCGCGTAACAAGCACCCGAACCAGTGGTACTGCGCAAGTTAATCACCCCTTCATTAGCTAAGGCCGGCTTCGGCAAACAAAAAACTAGACCTAATAAAACCGTCGAAACGAGAGCCCCAAACAAGTTCTTTTTCATAAAATCATTTTACTACATTCCTAATTTGCTCATAAATCTGTCTTGTAACCGGCACTTGCACTTGACGCTTCTCGGCCAACCGAATTAGTGTCCCCTGCAGAGCCTCTACTTCCGTCTGCCGGTGATTTTCAAGGTCCACCAGCATCGAAGACTTTGTGAGAGGATCAAACTCCAGCGCCCCTCTAAGTGTTTGTTCAAAAATATCCGGCTCAAAAACCACTCCCTCTGCCCTACCCACCGCCAGTGCCTCCCGCAAAACCTCTTCATATACCCTTTTAGAGGCCGGTTTGGCCAAAGCTTCCCCTATGGCACACTTTCCGGCGATGGTAGCGGAGGAAAAAGAGACCACAAACAAAAACTTCTTCCACAACTTACTTTCAATTTTTTCGGTCAGCTTGGCGTCGATGCCGGCGTCTATAAAAATCCGCTCGATCTCTCGCATTTTGGGCGTCACCTTGCCATCTCGTGGCCCAAAAACCAATCTTTTTTGAGTTCCTCTCTGGGTAATTACATTGGCTGCTGTCTTGGTCGA
>JAHFKQ010000065.1 GCA_023245265.1 Candidatus Collierbacteria bacterium | reverse complement strand
CCTTGGTACTGCAACATCTCTTTCCAGTAGTAGTATCCGCTGGAACTTTACCGACAACTCGGCCGAAGAAGTTGGTTTCAATGTCATCGATTCGAGTAATAATGTCATCAAGGCCACCTGTGCTACTGCCAATCTAACCTACTGTGACGAAACCGGCCTTTCTCCCAACACTCAGTACACCCGTAAAATAGATACCTACAAACTCTCACCCGCCGCTTCTTCGACCGCTAGCGGCACTGTCTCGGGTTACACACTGGCCGCTCTTCCCAGTGCTCCGGTCATCACTAGCCGCACCGGCACCTCCGCTCTTGTCAATATTACAGCCGGCACTAATCCGGCCAGTACCGAATATGCCATCTACCGGGAAACCGGTACCACTTGTGATGGTGCTGGTGGTGTCTATCTAGCCGATAATGGATCCAGTAATGGGGCGACGGCCGTTTGGGTGACAGATAATAATTGGGGACTCCTGAATGATGGTTCGGGTGTAATCGCCACTGGCCTCAATGCCGAAACTGCTTATACATTCTGTATTAAAGCTCGAAATGCCAACAATGTCGAAACCGGCTTTGGCCCCGCTGGTGCGGGTGATACCGGTTATATTCCCCTATCCGGAGATTTTATCAATACAACCACGACGAATGCTTCGGTCAATAAATATCTTTGGAGTAGTAACCCGGTTAACTGTGCCGGCAATAACAACTGTCGCTACATCATCGGAGTCGATAAAGTCGGCGCCAATGACACCAATACCGCTGTCTTGGAAATGCGCTCCGGTATCTTTAGTGTCAACGCCAATGAAACACTTGTTGCCGGTACGGTTTCTATGACGGGCGGCTCTGTCGCTATTGCCACTGGCGGACAAGTAAAAACCGGCGCCGCGCTCTGGGCCCTCGATGCCGACAATGATGGTTACCCCGCCAATGCGACTCTATCGATAGGTGCCAAGCCTAGCGCATCCTGGAAACGCAAAGCTGCTCTCACCACCCTCGCAACCTTAGACTGTAATGATGCCATTTATGATTTAGCCAACTCTTCACTTAGAACCTATTATGCCGATACCGACGGTGATGGCTACGGGGCCGGAGCCCCTGTCAGTATGTGTGCCGCGACCGGCTTTGTCAGCAACAATACTGATTGTAACGATGCGGATGCCGCCCTCTCTCGAACAATTAGTCCGGCCAAATATTTAGATGTCGATGGAGATAGTCACGGAGTTGGTTCGCTCGTTTCCTGTGCCCCCCAGACCGGCAGTTATGTCGCCTTAGGTGACGACTGTTACGACGCCGATCCGGCTACAACCAACTCCGAACTAGCATACCCGGGCTCTACCACCTGTTCTACCACGAACCGTGGGGACTCAAGTTTCGACTACAACTGCAGTACTACCAGTACAGCCTGCAATACTGTGTACTATGCCGCCACCATCTACTATTCCGAAGTCAAAAACAAATTTGGTGACTGTCGAGGAGTAATCGATCAAACCACCATGACCGGTGCAGCTGTTGGTTGTGGTGTCGCCGGCTATACTCAAGGAGGCTACCAGTGTGTTGGTAATGCATCTTGTTATGGGGGTCAACCCTGTAGCTACACCCTAAATGCTTACGGCACTCAAGCCTGTCAATAAGACATGGTTTATTACCTGACAGTATTCCTCTCTTCCTTCCTCATTTTCACTCTCGAACCCCTCCTAGGAAAAAAACTGCTTCCCTTGTACGGAGGAGGGTCTCAGATTTGGGTTACTTTAATGTTCTTTTTTATCCTTCAACTTTTTGGAGCCAATCTGTATGCTAATTTTCTTATCCACAAAAATCCTGTCGTTCAAAAAAAAATTCACTTCACCCTCCTCGTTATTTCGGTTTTAACTCTTGCCATTCCCATTCTAATTAATTTTCAAAATACCTACTCACATCTAAATCCACTATTCTCTATTCTCTTAGTCGCTTTTACTGGTATCGGTTTTCCCTTTTTTATATTAGCTTCCACTGTACCCCTCATTCAAAGCTGGTTTGTCCTCCAACACCCAGAGCAAGACCCCTACCGTCTGTACGGGCTTTCCAATTTTGGCGCCCTTCTTGGGCTTATTTCTTATCCGTTTCTCATCGAACCGGTCCTCAATATGCCGACTCAGCTCTTCATCTGGAAAGCCATATATTTTGCCGTGACTATTTTGCTCATTTATCTTCTGATCGGACTTCCCTCAAAGACATCGTCCTCAGGTCAAATAAATCCCACCGCCCTTGTCAAAATCCCTCTCCGTAAAACTCTTTATTGGTTTGCGTTAGCTTTGGTTCCCAATCTCCTCCTGCTCTCAATTACTACTTATATTACCCAAGGCATCCCTTCCCTACCTCTCATTTGGATCATTCCACTCGCCTTGTATCTGGTCTCCTTTATTCTGGCCTTTAACCGGTTCAAGTGGTCCTCCGCCAAGATTCTAATTCCGTTTTTTTTGGCCGGCCTTATTTTTCTTTCGTTAGCTCAAACTCGTCTTTTGGCCCCAATAATAAATTATTCCGGTATTTTGCTCTTGTGCCTTAGCTCTCTTTTTACGGGTTGCCTGATTTTTCATCGAGAGTTATACAAGGCTCGCCCCCCCGCCTCCTCCCTCACTGAGTTCTACCTAGCCATCGCTCTCGGCGGTGTCGTAGCCTCCCTCATTTGTGCATTTATTGCTCCTACCTACTTTCCGGATTTATGGGAAGTACCACTCTCTCTGTTCACAGCCATCTGCTTCATATTTTTTATCCTATATCACCAAAAGTTTCACCTTCTTTACAAGTTATTCTTAATTATCCTGACTATGGCTACCGGCATCTTGGTTCTCTATGGTTTTTGGTCAGTTCTTCATCATTACGAGAGTGATCTCAGCCTACAGCGCAATTTTTATGGTATTACCAAAGTTACCAGAGTCCAAAATACCCTCGATTCCTTTACCATTTATCTCTTTAGTGGCACTATCAGTCATGGTTTTCAAAAAGAAAATTCCCCCGACAGCGACCAAGCTACTTCTTATTACTCAGTCGAAACGGGGATAGGAATCTTATTGAATCGGTTTCAAAATCTTAAACGGCCGGAACCCTTGAGAATC
Organism: Candidatus Collierbacteria bacterium; assembly: GCA_023245265.1. Taxonomy (GTDB): domain Bacteria; phylum Patescibacteriota; class Microgenomatia; order UBA1400; family MFAQ01; genus UBA10133. The sequence goes on along the minus strand of JAHFKQ010000065.1, from coordinate 589 downwards.
GGAGTCGTTGGTCTGGGTGTCGGCACCTTGGCCGCCTACTGCCGTCCCCTGGATTATTTCCGTTTCTACGAAATCAATCCCCAAATTATCTCGGCCGCCAATCACTATTTTACTTTCATCAAACACTGTCAAGATCGGGGTGGTTTGGTCGATATTGTCCCCGGCGACGCCCGCCTCAGCCTGACTTCAGAATTAAATGCCAACCAACCTCAAAATTTTGATGTCCTAGTCATCGACGCTTTTACCGATGATGCCATTCCTATTCATCTCCTGACTTCTGAGGCCGTTACTATCTATCTGTCCCATCTATCTCCAGGTGGCATTTTGGCCTTTCATATCACCAACGGTTATCTCCATTTAGGCCCGGTCTTAGCCGCTATCGCTGCCCACAAACATCTACAAACTTTTTCTCATCAAAGCCAGGCCGCCGATTGGTATTTAATGTCGGTCAAAAATCCCAATCTACCTCCCCTATCATTTTCCATTCCATCGGTTCAAAATCCTCCTCTTCGTCCTTGGACCGATAATTATAGTAACCTCCTCGACTCACTTCTCCCCTTATCCTTTAGAATGTAGTTAGATGTCCCGT
>JAHFKQ010000017.1 GCA_023245265.1 Candidatus Collierbacteria bacterium | reverse complement strand
AACATCGTCGAGATTCAAATCAGGTCCGAGCAGATGCATCAACAAGCCGAATTTGGTGCCGCCGCTCATTTTGCTTATACCCACGCCAAACATCATGGTGCCTCGGGGGAAAGTTTGGAAAAAGGCACTGCCTTCAAGATCAGCCAAAAAATGTCCTGGGTCAATCAGTTGGCCGGGTGGCAGCAACAAGTCTTGGGGGTCAAAGAAAGTCTCAGCGATTACAAACTGGATGCCTTGTCTCACCATATTTATGTCTTTTCACCTCTCGGTGATGTTTATGATTTACCGGAAAATGCTACCCCGGTCGACTATGCTTTTATCGTTCACTCGGACCTCGGTTTTTACATTCATTCGGCCAAGATAAACGGTCGCATTGCTACTATCGACTCAAAATTAAAGAGTGGCGACTTGGTGGAAATTGTCAAAGCCAAAAATCCTAAGCCCCCGAATAAAAATTGGCTCCAGTTTGTCAAAACCCGCAAAGCCAAAGTCGAAATCAAAAAAGCCTTAGAACTTAAAGGGGATTAGTATAAAATGTGAGAGCCCCATGAAAAAGTTTAAGACTCTTGCCAATCTTCTATCTCTATTTGCCCTTTGTCTGACCTTTATCTTTACTCCGGTCTTGGGCCAAATTCCCGGTCCGGTCAAACCTGAAGTCAAAGCCGCTTATACTACCGAGCCTTTGACCCCGATTTCACTTCAAGTGTCCCCTCCAGACCTAACGGCGGAAGGCGTTTTTGTTCTTGATCTAGATACCGGCGTCGTTCTTCTGGACAAAAATCCTCATCTACGACTCAAACCGGCCTCGCTAACCAAAATTATGACTTCGCTGGTCGCTCTGGATTATTTTTCGGAAGGTTCGGTCATCAAAGTCATCAACGGCCAAAAATCCCTCGGCAACACCGCCAAGCTCATTAAAGGTGAAGAATTTACGGCCGAAGACATGCTTTATGCGCTACTGGTTCCCTCGGGGAACGACGCCGCCGTTACTCTAGCGGAAAATTACCCCGGTGGTTATCAGGCTTTCTTAGCGGAGATGAATCAAAAAATTACCGATCTGGGCCTTAAGAACACTCATTTCTCCAATGTCAGTGGCGTTGAGGGAGAAGATCACTACACCACCGCCTACGACATCGCCATGATCGCCCGCAGTGCCCTTCTGCGTCATTCTTTTGCCAACATCGTATCCACCAAGAATATTACGGTTAAGAGCCTTCAGGGTCACTCTTATCCTCTCGCCTCGACCAATATACTATTAGGTAAACCCGGCATCCTTGGCGTCAAAACCGGCTGGACTCCGGAAGCCGGTGAATGCTTGGTCATTTTATCGACCAAGAATAATCACCCGGTCCTGATCAGTCTCTTGGACAGTAAAGATCGTTTCGGTGAAGGTCAAAAAATCATCAAGTGGGTAGACTCCAATTTTCTCTGGCAGTAAAACTAACTTATCTCTTGTACACGGAATCTATTTTGCCACCCACTCATCCTTAACTGCCGAGACATAAGCGGTAAAGCCCTGGTCTCCCAAGAAGATGTAGATTGGCATCGCATATTTCTGATTTTCGTTTGAATCATAATAACCGAGGAAGATTCTTCTGACCTTTACTTCTCCGGACTTGGGACCTCCGGGACTTACAAATCCTCCACCACTGGAAAGTTCGGCCCAAGCTTCCTCACCAGTTTTTATTGGATAAGTACCATTTTTGGCATAATCAATGTCGGTATACTGATAATCCATAGTAATAATTTTTTCACCTTGGACTTTGGAACCCGAAATCACCGCCCGAATGAGACCTTTGGTGGGATCGGTTCGATAGAAGGGGTAACTGGCGACAACCTCCTTAGTTTTGGATGCCGGGTCTATTTCGTCGATATTTTTTCTAAATAAATCAATTTGGACAAAGTCGGCATCGGAGAGGGAGAGGGCGTTGACCATTTTACCGACATCGTCTTTAAGATATGTTAATTTCTCCACTCCGATCAAATCTTCATTCAAAAGATTTATTCGCTTAAGATAATTTTCCATCTCGGTGATCACTGTTTTGTCGGAGGTGAAATTGCCGATAGTAGCCAGTGTCGGATTATTTTGCCATTGTCTTGTCAATTTGAAGTGGCCGGAGATGATATTCATATCAAGGCGAGAATTCAACTGATCTTGATTTGTCCAAACATAGTTAGTCTCGGTTGGTTGCTGGGGTTTGAAGAGGAAGCCCAGAGCCGCGGCCGTTTCAATGGCCCTGTCGGAGTCGGCGAAGCCACTTCGCCTAGTTGGGGCCCAATAGACTCTCATGCGGTCCGGAAAAGTCGGAATCCTACCCGTGGGGAGCTCCAGCAAGATTTTTGGTCTCGTGGTACTTTCGGGGAAATTAACTCCTTGGAGTTTTCCAAACTCGACACTGGCGGGTGGCAAGGGAGGCGGGTTGAGGAATTTATAGTAATTAACGGCCGCAATGCCGACATACCATAGGATAGTAATCACCACAAAACCAATACCACCCCATTTGATCGCCTTGCGGGCCGAAACCGATGCTTCCGTGAGTGTTGCCATAGTCTTAATAAAGTATACTATTCATATGTCGGATACGCACGTCAGAACTAGGATCGCCCCTTCGCCTACCGGAACTCCCCATATCGGGAATACCCGTACGGCCCTTTTTGATTATCTTTTAGCCCATAAATACGGGGGCGAATTTATCCTGCGTATCGAAGATACTGATCAAGATCGCTCAGTTCCCGGTTCGATTGAGAAAATTTACGAAATTCATCACTTCCTTGGTTTGGTTCCCGACGAAAGTCCGCAAGTTGGTGGACCCTTCGGTCCATATATTCAAACCGAACGCCTCGACATTTACCAGAAATATGCTCAACTACTACTGGACACCGGTGCGGCCTATCACTGTTTTTGTACCGAAGAGAGATTAAAACAACTTCATGAAACCAATAAATTTGCAAAATATGATCGTTTCTGTCGTCATCTTTCTTCCGAGGAGGTCGCCTCAAAGCTAGCCTCCGGCGCCCCCTTTGTTTTACGGGCCAAGCTTTCGGAAACCGGGTTTACGGTTTGGCATGATCTAGTTCAAGGCAAACTCAGCCTCCCTAACACCGAATGCGATGATAAAGTCTTGATGAAAACTAACGGCATTCCGACTTATCATCTGGCTTCAGTCGTCGATGACCACCTCATGAAGATCAGTCATGTTTTAAGAGGTGTTGAGTGGTTAGCTTCTACTCCGATTCATTTATTTTTGTATGAGGCTTTCGGCTGGGAACCCCCTGTTTTAGCGCATGTCCCTTTACTGTTAGGTCCAGACAAAACCAAACTTTCCAAGCGCCACGGTGCCAAATCTGTTTTGGAATATGCCGCCGATGGTTACTTGCCCGAAGCAATTAATAACTTCCTTTTCTACTTGGGCTTCTCTTACAAAGATAACTCTGATCTGTTAACCCTGCCGGAGATGATTGAAATTTTCGATGAGACGAAAATTCAACGCCAAAATGCCATCTTCGATATCCAACGACTAAACTACTTGAACAGTCAATGGATCAAAAAACTTTCATCGGCCGACCTCTTTGATAGATTGAAGTCCTTTATTCCTACCGACTGGTCGCCGGAAAAAGTTCTTCAAATAATTGCATTAGTCAAGGATAGGGCGTTTACCTTAAAGGACTTTGCTCCGGCCGCCGAATATTTTTTCTCGACCCCAACAGTTGAGTCTTCGGCCATCTTAGCCCAGTCGGCCCATTCGTCGGCCGAAACCAAAGCCTGGTTTGCCACAGCCATCAAAATTATTGAAGACATCTCGGATTTTTCCTCCACTTCTCTCCACGAACAGCTTTCCGAAGCCCAAGCCGCCTCCGGCTTTTCCCCGAAAGAAGCTTTTATGTCTTTGCGGGTAGCCATTTCCGGTCGCAATGTCACTCCGCCTCTTTTTGACTGTTTTGTTATTCTCGGTCGGGAAGAGACTGTGAAGCGTCTCCAAGCCGTTTTATCTTAATATGTCTCAAATCAATCTGGCCAATTCGTTGGAAAAGCTGGAAAAGCGTTCCGGAATTTTGCATCACCGGCTCCTAAAACATAAATCGGCCAAAGATTTTTTTACCAGAACTACTTTACTGGCCCATTCACTTCGTCAAAAATCCAGCCATCTCTTAGCCGGGGCCGGTCTTATCGGTGCTCTCGTGGGTATGCCCGCGCCCAAAAGCTTAGCCTTGGCCCCCCTCCCTTCAGCAACTTCTCAGCCCTTAGAGAACAAGCTGACAGTCCGGCAGAAACTAATGACTTCACTTCAAGACATCTTGCCGCATTCTCCGACCAAGCTCAATCCCGAAGTGGCCGGCCAGGTCGAAAAAATTATTCTGGACAACACGGCCATTTCCACCAAGGTGGTTTATGAAGAACAGTCGTTAAATCACACCCTGGGCTATATGGGTTTCGAACAACACCTGACCAGATTCCCCGGTGACTCGCTGGATCAGCACGACGAAATCCAAGAAGCCGGTATGGCCCCGGGTCGAGGCGCCTTTGGGTTTTTTGCCAAAGATCGAAGTAGTTTTACCACCAGAGACTTTATGAGAGAAAAATATTACTGTGTTGTCCAAACTCTTTATCTTGATAACTGGAACCGAGACCACCGCTTCCTCAAAGATTGGTATGCTTTTCGCAAGATGATGGTCATCAATCCGACTAATGGGTTGGCAGTTATCTGTGCCATCGGTGATGCCGGGCCGGCCGAGTGGACCGGTAAGCAGTTCGGTGGGTCTCCGGAAACGATGCAGGCTTTGGATCTCAACAAAGGTCCCCGTAAAGGTCTGGTCATGATGCTCTTTGTCGATGATCCGGAAAATAAACTGCCACTAGGACCCATTAATTAATATATTTTATGGCCATACTTTTTTACGACCACCTCATTACCAAATCGGAAATTGAAGAACTCATTGCTACTTCCGAAGAAGCCGAAAATCAAAAAGGCAGGGCTCTACAGTTAATCGACGATATTATTTTTCAAGGCATCGTCAGTTTTATTCTGGAGCATCTGGAATCTCATCATCACCATACTTTTTTAACACATGTTCACGAACGCCCATATGATCCGGAAATACTTGGGTATCTTAAAGACCGCGTGGGTCCCCATATCGAAGATGATATTCGCTTGGAAGCGGACAAGTTAGTCAAAATGATTTTGCAAGACCTTCATTCGGAAGATAAAGTGTGATAACCTATTAACTATGCAAGAAGAAAAATGCCCCAAATGTGGCTCTCCTCTCGGAGAAATTGTCGAAACCGCCACCGGTCGCAAGCTCCAGCGTTGTACTGCCGGTAGTTGGAACAAAGAGACCAAGAAGTCGGAAGGCTGCGACTTCGTCAAATGGCTAGAAGTTCAGCCGCAAGAACTGGACGAGAAATGCCCCAAATGTGGCTCTCCCTTGGTTCTCCAAGTCACTCGTTTTGGTAAGAAGATGAAAAAGTGCAGTACCAATGTTTGGAACAAAGAAACCAAAACTTCAGAAGGTTGCGACTTCGTCGAATGGATCAACGGTACCACCGAAAAACTGGACGAGAAATGTCCCCAGTGTGGTGAACCGTTAGTTTTATTTACGACGGCCAACGGTAAAAAACTTAAAAAGTGTTCGACTTCCGGCTGGGACAGGGACGCCAAGAAAGCCACCGGTTGCGATTTCGTACAATGGTTAAAAGGCAACTTTAATCCTCCGGCCAATGGCGAAGAATTTCTACCTCCGGAAGATATTTTCTAAACCCTTTTTTCGATACTCAGGCTTCTCTCTCACCAGTTATAATGACAGAGTCATCAGTTAGCCCATTTAGCATGCCCAAGAAGAAGAAAAAGCTCACCCTAGAGGCTCTGTCCCAACAGATGACCAACTCCATTGGCACGACCAACTCTCTCATTATTCATACCCTACTTTTTATTGGTATTTTTTGTCTGAGAATTTTTGATATCCCGACCGAAGAGATTCTTTTGATTTTGACCACCGCCGTTTCTTTGGAAGCGATTTATCTGGCCATCTTTATCCAGATGACGGTCAATCGGACTACCGCCAGTCTGGCCAGTGTCGAGGAAGATATCGATGACATTCAAGGTGATGTTGATGATATTCAGGAGGATGTGGACAGTTTGGAAACCAATCTTAAAGGCATTTCCGAAGATTATTTAGAAGAGGATACGGATGAGGTCGTGGTTGTCTCTGCCCTGAAAGATATCGAAACCTTACTCAAAGATCTTCAAGGCGATATCAAAATTCTCAAGAAAAAAGGTCTCTTTTAAACTCTACCATTCTTGACGGAGGTGAACCATGGCAAACTTCAAGTCACCCCTTACTTTTTTCCTGGGGTTAAAGATTCCCATGGGGTCAAAAATATTTTTTACTTCCTCAAACAATTTCACCATTTCCGGTCCAAACATTTCCGTAAGATAAGGGGTTCTGATTAAACCGTCATTATGTTCTCCCGTAATTGAGCCCCCGTTGTCGGTAATGATTTTGTAGACTTCATCGGCAATTTTGGGAATCAAGTCTCTCACCACCGGGTTTTTGATATCGACGATGGGGATGATGTGAAAGTTACCTTCGCCTACATGTCCGGCCACGGTAAAGATAAACTCCGGGTGTTGGGACAAAATTCCGGTCACTTGAGGAATCACGGTCTGGATCTTTTGGGGGTCGATCACAAAGTCATCGATGAAGGGGGCAGTGTGTTTATCGCGGATTTTATTTCTCAGGAGATTAAAACTCTCTCGACGAATCAGCCAATATTTTTTAGCTTGTTCTCCCACGGCTTGCTGAATTTTAAGATTAAATGGTTCTAACTCGGCCAATAATTGATCCGCCTTCTTTTTAAGTTCTTCCGGATTCTCTCCGGTGAAGTCCACCTGCAGAATTAGTTTTGGCAGTTTGCCGGTAAACATCATCATAAAGGCCGGCAGGAAAACCAAGCCCGCTTGTATCATTCCCCATACTCCGAGTTGTTTTGCAAATTCCGGAAAATATCTGAGAGCCAACTTTAAAGTGTTATCGTCATAGGACTCAAAGCTTTCCGGATTGTGAGGCAAAATTTTATTGATTATCTCTCCCAGATGATCCAAGTTCGGCAAGAAAATCACTACCATATGACTACATTTATGGACCGGTACCAATTCTATGCTGGCCGAAAGCATCAGCCCCAAAGTTCCTTGAGCTCCGACCCAAAGTTTGGTCAGGTCAAAGACTCCGGTCTGTTCATTCCAGATGTCCCACAGGTTATAGCCGGCCGAATTTTTATGGACGGTCGGCTTACTTCGGGCAATCAACTCTTTGTTTTCTGTCACCAGTCGGTATATTTTTTGGTAGATCTCTCCCTCAAAGTTTGTCAGGGCCATTTTGGTTTTCAAAGCCTCCCCGGCCACCGGTTCCAGTTCATGAGTTTGGCCATCAGCCAGAACCACTCTTACTTTTTTGACATACTTTTCAGTCTTGCCATATTGCAAAGATTTTTCCCCACCCGAATTATTATTCACAATTCCTCCCATCGCACATATCGATTTCGACGCGGGATAAGAGGGGAAGATGAGGCCCCTAGCCAAAGTTTCTTTCTCAAAATCTCGGTAAAATACTCCCGGTTGGGTCGTGGCAACTGTCCCTCCGATCACCGGCAATTGATTAAAATACTTAGAAAACTCTACGATGATTGAGTCATTTAATGGTCCGCCTCCCATGTCTGTGCCGGCCGCACGACCGGTGATGGATAGTGTCGGTAGTTGAACCTTTTTCTCTTTCACCAGTTTGACTAAATTTTCGACATCTTGTTCTGTTTTGGGAAAAACCACCACCTGTGGCTTCACTTCAAACAAACTCGCATCATGGCTATATTCTTTAAGCGCTTCCTCAGTTGTCACCACCTCACCGGACTGACTGTTTTTTAATTGTTCTAAAAAATTTTGATCCATTTATTTTCTAAAAATAACTCTCTTAACGGCACTTTTAATTGCCTCTTTACCCATTCCGTATTTTTCAATGATTTCTTTTGGGCTGCCCGATTCGGCAAAGGTATCTTGCAAACCAATAAACTCCATTGGTATCGGTTTTTTCTTGGCAAAAAGTTCTGCCAAGGCACCTCCTAAGCCGCCCATGATCTGATGGTCTTCGACACTGACGGCCGCTCCGGAGACTTCGATCAATTTGAGTATTCCTTCTTCATCAAGCGGCTTAATGGTCGCCACATTAACTACCGAAACATTGACCCCTTCGGTTTCCAGTTCTTTTGCTGCCAAAAGAGCGTAAAAAAGTTCATGGCCGGTACCAAAAATAGTTGCCACCGGATTATCACTTACCCAAAATTCTTGGACTTGTCCGTTAAAAGGGGTTTCTGCTGTGGTCATCACTACTGATTTATCGCGGCTGAATCGGAGATAAATTGGTCCTTCAGTTGTCCCTGCTTTCTCGGTGGCTTTCTGAGCTTCGATACTGTCACAAGGAACCATGACTTGGATTCCCGGCCAGCATCTGGTAATCGCGATATCTTCGGTTGCCTGGTGTGTCGAGCCATCCGGTCCGGTCATGATGCCACTGTGATGGCCGGCGATTTTGACATTAGCTCGGTTGTAGACCACCGTTGTTCGGATGGTTTCCCAATTTTTTCCCGGCGAAAATGTTGCGTAAGAGGAAACAAAAGGAATTTTACCGCTCGCCGCTAATCCGGCCGCAATGGCCACCATGTTTTGTTCGGCAACCCCACATTCGATAAATCGTTCCGGAAATTTCTTGGCAAAAGCCTCAGTCCTGGTTGATTCGGACAAGTCGGCAGTCAAAACCACGATGTTGGAATCTTTTTCTCCTAAAGTCAGTAGCGCTGTGCCAAATCCGTCACGAGTTGCTTTCATTTCCGGTTCGGCTTCAAATATTTTGGAATTTAGTTTTAAGTTTGGATTAAGCATCTTTATTGGTGTTCGCTTTCTATTTTGCCTTGCAAGGTTCTCAGTTCTGCCAGAGCTTTTTTAGCCTGTTCTCCTTTGGGGGGAGCGCCCGGAACTTCGGCTATATCGGGTGGCATTCCGTGCCACAAGAAATTACTCTCCATAAAGTCGACTCCTTTACCCGGAATAGTATGGGCGATAATGACTGTTGGTTTATTAAAAATAGCTTTAGCTTCTTTGACGGCGTCAATAAACGCCCGGATATTGTTACCATCGACATCGATGACATACCACCCAAAAGCCTCATATTTTTCCTTCAAGGGCTCCAGGGGCATCGTGGTTTCGGTATAGCCATCGATCTGAATATTATTTCGATCTATTACGACGGTCAGATTACTGATTTTATTTTTCCCGGCAAACATAATAGCTTCCCAAGTATTTCCCTCCTGGTGTTCACCGTCAGAAGTCAAACAATAAATGTAATGTTTTTCCTGGTTCATCTTGGCCGCCAAAGCCATCCCGATAGCCTGAGAAATGCCTTCACCTAATGGCCCCGAGGTTGTTTCCAGTCCGGGCAAATAACGACGAGATGGGTGGCCTTGGAGTCTGGAATTTATTTTTCTCAAGGTTTTCAGTTCCTCAATCGGAAAATAGCCTGCCATCGCCATGACGGTGTATTGGATAGGGCAGATGTGTCCGTTAGAGAGTACTAGTCGGTCTCTCTCCGGCCAGTCCGGTTTTTTCGGGTCATGCTTCAGAATATGGAAATACATAGCCGCAAAAATATCTGCCATTCCGAGCGGTCCAGCACTGTGTCCCGAGCCGGCTGTCATGAGCATCTCGATCACTAGTTGGCGGGCTTGGACGGCCTTTTCGGCCAGTTCAAATAATTTTTGCTCGGATAAGTCAGTGTCCATGTTTATATTTTTAAAACGATAATTAAGTCAGTCACATTTGAGCCTAGTTTGTCGGTCAAAATGCCGTCGCCTGTCTTTTCAAAAAAAGATCCGCTATCATCTCTGGCCAGATAATCTTTGAGGTTTATTCCGGCTTTTTCGGCCTTTAGTGTCGTTTCTTTGTCGGCCATTGCTCCACCAAAATGCCAATAATCCAGACCATCGGAATCAAAGGCTAATATCAGTGTATCATCCGTAATTGGCAACGAGGCGAGGGCCAAGGCTTGATTCCGCCCACCTTTTCCTTTTCCGGAAACTTTTATGGTTGTTTCGCCTCCGGCTATTAAAATCTTCCCCGGAGGGGTTTGTTCGATCAATTTACGGCCCATTTTTTTGGCCTCCCCCTGAATTCGATCCGAGAAAATAAAACTTTTATACCCCAGTTTTTTTGCTTCATCTTTCATAGCCTCCAAGGCAGTCTCGTTGCTTAAGACCAAGATATTTTCGATATTTTCAAAATACTCCGCTTCTTTTGGTAATTCGGTCAGAGCCGTTCGAGGTACCATCGATCCTCTAATCCCATACTTTTCCAGGATTTTTACGGCTTGCATAACCGTAGATCTATCTCGTACCGTGGGACCGGAAGCAATCACTGCCAGGTCATTACCGGGTACATCGGAGAAAATTAGATTGATCACTTTGGCGGGGAAAAGGTGCTTTGCCAAGCCACCTCCCTTTACTTTAGACAGATGTTTCCGCACTACATTTATTTCGGTAATATTGGCGCCGGAGTTAATGAGTTTCCCAAATACTTCGCTTAATTCCTTTAATTTAAGTGAGTATGGAGCCTCAAAAAGGGCGGATCCACCGCCACAAATTACAATTAGCACGAGATCTTTCTTGGTCAGGCCGGCCGTCTCTTTTAAGACCTTTTCGGTAAAATCAATATTTGCTTTGGAGGGTAAGGGATGAGTTCCTACTGTATAAGAAATTCTTTTGGACTTACCCATCGAGGTGTCTATCACCCAGCCTTTTGTCAGAAAGTTTCCTAGTTTTTTTTCCACTTTCTCGGCCATCCCGGCCGATCCTTTGCCAAACCCGATTAAGAAAACTCTTTCATACTTCGACAGGCGGACCTTCTTATTTTTAATTCTCAAAATATCCTCTTCTAGTTCGATTTCTTCTTTAAATATCTGTTCCGGTTGTATGGCGAGGAGCCCAGCCTCCAAGATTTTCAACGCTATTTTTCGTTTTCCGGTTGAGGCCAGAGTCGCGTAATTTTTGATTAAGCCGGTGGCTTTGTACACAATTCAGTTTATCATCTACCGTCCGTCAAGGCGGCTCGCACCCTTTTATACACTTCTTCCATCTCCGGTGTAGCGTCGACTTCGATCAGTTCCCAACCGGCTTGTTCTTGGATGATGGTCAATCGCTCTTTTAATTTATAGTGATAATTGGCCAGTCTTTTTTTAACCCCTTCGTGAGTATCATCGGCTCGCTTACGCCCCCCTTCACCCGCTAACCGTTCCAGACATACCTCATCGTCCGTTTGTAAAAGGATTGTTTTTAATGGTATTTCCTTCCGTCCAGCAGTTTCCAAGACCCATTGAAACTTAACTGTTTCTTCTATGGTTCTCATTCCACCATCCAGAATAAAACCCTCGCTCGTATCGGCTTCTTTCAAGCGGTTAGCTAAAATTTCGACTAATGATTGGCCGGAAAGGTATCCATGGTCGACTGCTAATCTTCGACATTCTTCACCGTACTTAGTGCTAAAGTCGGTAGCGGCTAAATTCCTGATGATGTCCCCGGTCGAGATATAAGGCCAGGTAGTTTCGGCCTTTAACTTCAAAGCTTGAGTAGTCTTTCCGGAACCTTCCGGGCCGATAAAAACCACAATTTGTTGGATTGGAAATGACATATAAAGATACTATGGCTCAAGATCTCAAAACACAACCCTCAAATTGTCCCCGCCACTAATTTTTCTTTCTTTTCTTTGGTCCATTTTCTAAGCTCTCTTTCTCTGCGCAAAGCATCTCCTCGGGATGATTGTTCTTCAGAGTAAACCAACTCGGCGCTCTCAAAACAGCGGATATATCTGGCCGATCTACTCGTTTTCCCCTGGTGTTCTCTGAGCCTTCTCACCAGATTATTGGTTTGTCCGATATACAGGGTATTGGCTGAGGTCCGGAGAATATAAACAAAAAAGGGCATATAAAAAAATAGTTCTAAATTAGTATACTGAATTAATGGCTTACAACAATCTTAACCCGGAGGAGAAAAAAATCATCGAAGATCGAGGCACTGAAATGCCTTTTTCCGGTGAGTATGATAGTTTTTATCAAGCCGGAATCTTCATCTGTCGCCGTTGTAATACCCCGCTTTTTTCTTCTAAGGCCAAGTTCGATGCCGGCTGCGGCTGGCCCGCCTTTGATGATTCGTTTCCCGGTGCGGTCAGTCGGCTAACCAATTTATTTAGTCCTGGTACGGAAATCGAGTGTGCCCACTGTCATGCTCACTTGGGCCATGTGTTCGAGGGCGAGAAATTCACCGACAAAGATACCCGACATTGTGTCAATTCTCTGGCAATTCGTTTTATTAAAGAAGGAGAGTCCCTCCCGGAAATAAAAAATGACTAAAGAAATTGCCACCCTGGCAGGCGGATGTTTTTGGTGTACCGAGGCGATCTTCAAACGCTTAAAGGGAATTATTTCAGTTTCTCCCGGTTATGCCGGAGGGACCGTCGCCAATCCCACTTACGATGAAATCAGTACCGGTCAAACCGGCCATGCCGAAGCTATTCAGATTGAGTTTGATCCGTCACAAATAGCATTTTCCAAAATACTGGATATTTTTTGGCATACTCACAATCCCACGACCATGAATCGGCAGGGTGGTGATGTTGGTCCACAGTATCGTTCGGTTATTTTTTATCATAATGACACTCAGCGGTCGGTCGCCGAAAAATCCAAGGCCGATTTAGAGAAAGAAGGTTTGTATGACGACCCCATTGTGACGGAAATTGTCCCTTTCACCAATTTTTATGTAGCCGAAAATTATCACCAAAATTATTACGAACGCAATAAAAATCAAGCGTATTGTAATTTTGTCATCGATCCAAAAATTCACAAACTCCTGGAACTTTACCGCAAGGATGTCAAGGAAGAATATCTTCCGGGCTGAAAACTAAAAATTATAGTTTTGCAGTTGAGAGTTGATTTGTTTATTTAGATTATCCATCGTCCTCTTGGTAATCCAGATGGTCAAAGTGAAAGCGACGATGGTCACTATCAAAGAAATCCATCCCATCATCTTAGCTTTTTCCTCGTCGGCTTTGATATAGCGCAAGGTCCTTCCTATTCCAAATGGAGGGAAAAGCGCACTCAAAGCAAATAGCCAAACTAGCGGCCAAAAATCAGTTGAAACCGGCCTATCTTTCAATTTCTTCCCACAGCTGGGGCAAAAATAATCGAAGGTCGTTATCGGTTGAGAACAATAGCGACATCTCATGACATACTCTTTTTGAGGTTCCACAGTCTCATTCTAACATCCACAAAAAAACCAGCCGGTTTACGGCTGGTTAACTTCTTATCGGGGTAGTCTGTAATATTCTCCCAGGTGTTCAGCTTCGAGCGATTTTTCTTTTAAGTTCGCTTTAAGCACATCTCTGAGCGAGATTATTCCCACCAATCTCTCCTCATCAATGACGGTGACATGGCTGGAATTACTGTCCTGCATTATCGACAGGCAGTCCATCATGTCGGTCAACGGTGTGACGGATTTCGGATCCGGACTCATATAGTCGGCCACTTTGACGGTACTGGAATCTATACCAGCCGCCGTTATTTCCTGACTGAATATGCGCTCGGAAACTATTCCTACCACCACTCCGTCGATTACGACGGGCATCGCCCCAATATTCTTTTCCTTCATCACCTTGGCTGCAGCTTGGATGGTAGCATCAGGGCGAATGGTAATGACCTTACCTTCTGCAGGGTGGACGATTTTTAGCAAGTCTGAAACTCTGGACATCTCTTGACCTCCGATAATTTTAGAGTACGGAACCTCGATATTATATAACATCAGGCATACTCAGGCACAAAAGTCTCAAAAAGACTTCAAAATCACTTCGGTGAAGAACGAGTCAACAATATATTTTTTGATCTCACGAATGGCTTTCCCAGGGATCTCCGGCAGGAGATAGTCTTTCGCCATTTTGCGGTTCAAGACCCAGGCGGAGATAGTGCCGTCATCCGGTTCTCCTTCGGGAAAATCCATTTTGTTATAGCCGTCCACAAACTCAAAGCCCAAGCTGGTGTCTTCCAGATCATCGATTCCGTTCAGTAGTTCTACTCCATGATTCTTCATAATTTGGTTGTGTCTCAGGACCAGTTCATTTCTGTCTTTACCCGGTCCGACATCATAGAGATAGTAGGCCATTAGTTCCGGATCCTCGTGGACGGAGACAAAAATATCAAAATGGTGCCCTTTAATGGCCTCGATATTGGCTTGGACTTCTGGGTCGGGAGAGTTGGAAAAGAACTCTCGGTTCATATCTCTTCCGGCCCCGTTTCTTCTGGTATTTTTGGCCACTCCAGATGGTGTCACCTCCGGCACAAAAATAAAAGCAGGCAACTTTGCCTCATATTTCCTTAGCGACTCCATCACAAACTCGGTCACTTCCGCCTCATCGCCGTGAGTTCCGGAATGAATCAGTAATCTTGGATTTTCTCCGGAAACAAAATAATAAAAATTCGGATACTTGGTTTCTATCTTGAGCATAG
>JAHFKQ010000064.1 GCA_023245265.1 Candidatus Collierbacteria bacterium | reverse complement strand
GGTACACCGGGCTCAAGCGGCCCTTCGATATTTTTATCGCTCCCAAGCTCTCGGAACTTGATTTTGACCGCCTTCACCCCGAAGTGGCCCTTGCCTACGCCGACGAGCATTCACACTTCCTCGGCTGGACCCCAAAACAATTAGCCAAACTCACCCCACACCACATCAAAGTAGTAACTTCTAATACAATCTCCATCACTCCTCAGCTCAATCGCCTCCGCCACGACCCTAGGAAACTGGCCAAAATCTTTAAGAAAATTCTAAAATAGCCACTTTTTTGCCACAAAAAAGCCCCCTATTCCTAGAGGGCTAAAACCTATTCAATCACTTTGCCGTTCACGGCGTCGTAAGCTTTGGCTTCCAAAACGACGACCAACGAGGGTATTTCCAGCTCGTCAACCAGCACAAACTCGGTCGGATGGTCTGATACCAATTTATAGACACGATCATTTGGCAAGCGGACATAATCCCCTTTCATGATGTGTCTGGATCCGGGCACCACACTTGGGTCAGTGGTGAAACTTGATTCAAACTCACCCTTAATGCCAAAAACTACCGTCATAAGTCCTCCTTAAAGTTCGGGTATGACCTATTCTATCATGCCTAATTCCAACAAAAAAACTAACCATTTCCGGAGTGTTTAAACATAAACAATCCTCTTTCAAATTTGTTAAAACTAAACAAATTAGCAATAGTGCTTCAAAAAAAATTGATCTACTTCACTTCTTGCCTTCTACCTGTGTGACTATTTCCACATATAGCACCGGCGATAAAGGGCACTTGATGCCGTGATCTCCTCTACTCAACCCTCCTGCCTAAACTACAAGGCTGTCAGCAGGTGCTGTCTTATTGTTAGAGATATGGCTTGCTTTTTGGCAGGGAGAGGCACGAGGTCAGCAAGCGATGCTCTATTCCCCGGTACTTGGTCCAAAAACCCGAGAGTACCGAGATCTAGCTTGGCTTTTGAGCGGGCGGGCTCTGGGATCTTTCCCCGAAACTTTATTAGGAGAACTGCTCTAATCCCGGAGGATTGGAGACTCCGCTCCCCGTACGAGAACTTGTAGAGGAAAAACCTCCCAACTCCTCGCCGTACTCTCAAGCCAACTTCATTTAACACTTTTCACGCCGTCAAGTCAAATCATCAATACCGTACCCAAATTTACCTTCCATCGTGATAAAATAACTCGATATGTCTCGCCCACTTGAATTTTTACGCTCGGTCAAGCTAGAATTGAACCAGGTAAAATGGCCTTCCCACCAGGAGGCGTTAAAGATGACTGTGATGGTTATTATTACAACCACCATCGTCGCTCTTTACTCAGGCGGACTTGACTACCTGTTTACGATTGCTCTGCAATCCGTCTTAAACCGCTAAAAAAACAAAAATGAAATTAAAAGTAGACCAAAAACAAACTCCGGAAGACTTAATCGCCAAGGTTGAGGATCCAAATCACATCGTCATTACCAGCGATGCCCCGGTTTCCGCCCGTTGGTATGTGGTCCACACCCAGTCCGGCCATGAGAACCGCGTCGCCGTCACCCTCAAGACCCGCGTCGAGTCTATGGGTCTCACCCACAACATTTTTGAAATCCTGATCCCCACTCAAGAGAAGATCAAGATCAGCAAAGGCAAGAAGATCACCATCAAAGAGAAGCTTTTCCCCGGCTACATGCTGGTCCGCATGATCGTCACCGATGATGCTTGGCTCGCCGTCCGCACCACTCAAGGCGTCACCGGCTTCGTCGGTACTTCCGACCAGCCCACCCCACTTCCCGAGAACGAAGTCAAAGCCATCACCGCTTTTGGTGAGCAGGCCGCTCCTAAGTTCCAGTCCGCCTACACTGTAGGTGAAGCCGTCCGAATCATCGAGGGACCATTCACCGACCTTCTGGGGACCGTTTCCGCGATCGACGAGGCCAAAGGCAAGATCGTCACCCTGGTCAGCATCTTCGGCCGTGAAACCCCGGTCGAGCTCGACTTCCTCCAAGTGGCCAAGATCTAATCTCCACCACCTTTCCTTACTCTCAGCACATCCAGCCTTGACAGCCTATAGTTTTCGTGGTATCATCCCCCATCGTGGAAATACTCTAAAAATCTACTTCTGGAGGAAAAATGCCGATCTTTGCGACCTTAGTTTTTATCATCCTAGTGGGCTATTGTGGATTCGATATGTGCCGTTACAATTACGACGGTACGCTCAAATTCATCGATTCCATATTGGAAATTTTTACCCTGATTTTCTACCTGCTTTACATGTTCTCAATTTTCCCCGGAGCTTTGACGGTCATAATAATTTGTGCCGCCAATTTCCTGATCCATACTGCTGGTGCCTGGCTTGCCCTCCGCCAGCAGAAAGTGGGTTGAGAAAGTACTCTTTCGAAAAGCCGCGTAACCCGCGGCTTTTTTTGTACTCTACTACCCTCATTCAAACCTAAATTGACACCCCATAGTTTTCAGTGGTAAAATACCCCAGACCCAAAAACTTTGACATTCTGGAGGAACATGAACCCTATTTTGCTGATCGGACTGTTCGTTATCGCCTTTTTCCTCGGTGTATCTACTGAAGAGGTAGCAGGCAAATCTAAGGTAGCTCAGGTAATTTTGCTTGTACTCTGGGTTGGAGAATTGGTATTTCTTATTTACAGCTTATTCTGGTTTCCAATGACTGTACTGTCGGTAGTTACCTATTTTATAGAGATTCTCTTCATGGCATTTATGTGTTATCTCGGAACTTTAATAACCATGCTTAAGCACAGAATATCTGCGCTGGAGGAGAAAAAATGCCCATCTTGATAACCTATTTATATATTGTTTTTCTTTACCTCTGTGGCTACGCTTTTGCCCTAGACAATGCTCCCTTGGTTGACCTTATTATCTGGGTATCTGCGGTGCTGGTTGTCTTGTGGTATACACCGTACGCTCTGATTATTGTTCCCGGCTCGGGTTTGATCATCTTTGGTATCTCCCTAGTAACCTTCGCTTTTGGTACCTTGAACTCTAGCGCCCTGACCCAGGCCCGCCGGGCTTCTAGAACCAATCAATCTGAGTTACCAAAAAAATAAAAAACAACCCACCTTTACGGTGGGTTTTTTGTCACAAAAAAGAGGGCCTTACGGCCCTCCATCTATTCCAAAGTCTGTTCAAATCGGCAGTGAGCCGTCTTAAGTATCAACAGATCCTTGTGTCCACGGTGCTTCTTCTCGTATGAAAACTGGGCGTTATTTTGCCGCAAATCGGCGATCATTTCAGCCGGCGTCTCATCGGAAGGTATCAGGGTGCCTATCAATCCAACCCGCACCGGGCCTCCCTCTGAGGTAATTACTTTATAGGTGAAGATTTCCGGAAACCCGTTATCAATCCGGGTTATCAAAGCGGTAAAGGAAAAGAAAAATCCTTTTTCCTTAAAATTAAGCTCCATCTTTGACCTCCTCGGCTACGACACCTTGCACTCCCTGGGCGATCATCATGATGTCTAAGCCCGGACTATTCATATCGATGGTGTGTTCCAGCTTCAGTTCCACCACTTTGTTTTCCTGGTCCGCATCATTCCAGTTGGTGGCGTAAAGTATTTGGCCGTTGGGGAGGATAATCCACTTGGACCTTTTGTGGATTGCGTAGCGCCGACCTTGCCACTCAAATGTGATGACTTCGGTAAATTTGTTCATTTCAAAGGCCTCCTTCAGGCTTGAAGTTTAT
>JAHFKQ010000063.1 GCA_023245265.1 Candidatus Collierbacteria bacterium | reverse complement strand
AAGGCATTTCCATCACTTCACCTTCACCACCCACATATCTATTATGAAATAAATTATCAAACTTTAATTCGGTCACATTACAAGTTAAAACACTTTCCCTTATCTGTCCACCCCCAAATCTATCTGAAAAAACTCCCCAGCATCAAGACGACCGACAAAGCCATAAAAAGGAAAGTCAGCCAAGCGATCACTAAATATTTTTTCTCGGTTTTAAACTTTCCCACCACTTGATCATCACTCGAGAGCTTGATAATAATAAAGATGAGAGGCACTGCCACTACTCCATTCACCACCGCAGCATAGTACAAAGCCTGCATGGTGTTTATTCCCCACAGATTCATCAGCACTCCGACCATGGTGGCCACCGCCAGGATAAAGTAAAACCCCTTCGCCCGGCCAAAGTTTTTTCCCAAACCCTCTTTCATTCCCAGAGCCTCGGCAACGGCGTAAGCAATCGATCCGGCCAAAATCGGCACCGACTGGAGTCCGATGCCAATCATTCCCAGAGCAAACAATAAGTAAGCCAAGTCCCCTGCCAGGGGTCTCAGAGCCAAAGCCGCTTGTTGAGCCGTTTCAATATTAAATACTCCGTTGGCGTGTAAAGTCCCCGCTGTCGTCACCACGATAAAAAAAGTCATGAGATTGGAAAACAACATGCCCATCTTGGTATCGAGACGCATACGGGCAATCATTCCTCGGCTGACAGCCGGCGATTGGCCGAAGTCGAGCACTTTATTTTCGTCAATTTCTTCTTCTACTTCCTGAGAGGCTTGCCAAAAAAATAAATAAGGCGAAATGGTGGTTCCCAAAAAACCCACCAAGACCATCAAGTAATCCGCACTCCAAGTGATTCGCGGAATCAAAGTTGCACTCAAAACATCTCCCCAGTTCGGACGGATTAAAAATGCCGTCACTACATAAACCAGCAGTGACATCCCCAGCCACTTGAGAACTACGGCATATCTTTTGTATGGTACCCAAATCTCCAGCAAGACCATCACCATCGCGGTCAAGAACAGCCAAAAAAAGAATGGTAGGCCAAAAATCATCTGTAGTGAGGCCGCCATAATCCCAAGATCCGCGCCAATATTAATGACATTGGCCACGATCAGCAGACTAACGGCAAACCATAAAATCTTCTTCGAGTAAAACTTCTTAATTACTCCCGCCAATCCCCGCCCGGTCGTCATTCCCAGTCTGCCACACATCTCTTGAATCGAGATCATGGCCGGCAATAAGAATAAGCTGAGCCAAGTGAGCCCGAGACCAAACTTGGCCCCGGCAATAGAGTAAGTCGCGATACCACTTG
Source organism: Candidatus Collierbacteria bacterium (assembly GCA_023245265.1). Taxonomy (GTDB): domain Bacteria; phylum Patescibacteriota; class Microgenomatia; order UBA1400; family MFAQ01; genus UBA10133. The sequence goes on along the minus strand of JAHFKQ010000063.1, from coordinate 2,410 downwards.
GGTCATCATCGGCCGCACCGGTGACAAAGCCCGGACCGACCTTTTTCAAAAACTTTTTTAATACGCCAAACGCCATAAAATAATCATAGTACAATAAGCCCCATCACGCCCATTAAAATTTCCAGGAGGTCTTATGACCAATAAATTTGTCACCGTTCCGGCCGATTCTTTCGCCGGCGGCTACAGCAATACCCCCGGCTCAGAGCTAGGCCTTTTCCGAATTCGCGGCTTTAACCTTCATGCGCCCATCGAAAACCATCAGTTTGTCTTGACCGACATTCAAGATCTCGGCCATCGGCTTTTGGTAAATGTCTTTTACGGTGGCCGCGAACGCTTCGTGGTCGAAAATGCCAGCGATCCCACCAGTAAGGCCATCTTTTCTCTCAAACACGCCGGCGCTACCAAGAAAAGTCTCAAGCCGGGTGAAATTATGAGCTCACCGGAAACTTACACCCTTACTTGGAATACTTATGACCTCTCAGGTCGCGACTGTCTCGTGACCCTGCATCTGACACCCCGCTACTCCGTACGCGGCTTGCGCCTTTTCTATACTTTAACCCCGACAAAATAACCCTTTCCCCCGCTCACCCGGGGGATTTTTTTGCCAAAAAAAAGACCCCCTTAGGGGGGGTCACCTCTCAAATCAATCGAATGACGGTGTTTTTATTGTTCTCATCTTCATGGGGTAAGCCCTTCGAATAGCACGGGCCAACCTTCGCCAATTAAGCGTTTGGTCATTTTTCGCCGAGGAAAAAATGATCATTCCATCAACGATTTCCACCTTCGCAATCACCCAGATATCCATCTTCACTTGATAGACAGGACCATCTCCAAAAACATGCAAACCCCTATCACCAATCTTATCAAGAATCGTTTGAATCAAAGCTTCATCCGAAATCTTTACCCGCTTCTTCAGAACCATCACCATTGGCGTCTCTCCTTTGTAAATGAACTGACGCATTCTATCATCTCTGCTACTGATATAAAAAGACCCTCACTAGGTGAGGGTCAATCAAGAACTAAATTTCTTGTAATGCCTTATAGATGATCAGTTCGGGGTACTTAAGCTTCAAGGCGGTCTCGAACGCTTTCACCCTGGCTCGTGTTTCCGGATGGGTGTAGTGTCGTAATTCAAAATGAACCATGCCATCTTGAATGTAGGCTGAACCCACATCCAATTTATGGAAGACAATCTTGAATCTTGGCCCAGCCCCACGAACACCAAAGCCCTCCGGTAAAGATTCGGCCACAATCGCTCTGTCGGAGACCAAGACATCGGAGAGGGAAACGCTAAAGTCGGTCATCTATCCTCCAATTACATCGTTTTATCGTTTTCGATATTGCCGAGCGCCAGTGTCTGAGGACCTTCCTCGTCTCCCAAGTTACCATCAAAAAGAATTTTTCTGATTGAATTTACCTTCAAACAATTAGTCCAATTTCCACGGTAAAAATGGACAAAGTAGGCCTGGCCGGAGGCGGCGTAGTGCTTCAATTTTTTGAGCGCCTCTTTTCTCATCCTCAAAGGCATGGTGTCCAACTGATATAAGCCTTGGGGAGAAGTTTGGTAAACAAAGCCAAAGAACTCCGTCATCGGATTGCTCTCGGGGTGTTCGCGTCCAAAAGCGGTCATAAAATCTCGACCGGCTTCGGAGAAATCAAAAAACGACACCGTCACCATGGGGTCGACAAAGTAGCAGGCCCCCACCTGGACACGGTTTGCTTCCACCAAAATGTGATAAGTATCGTTACCCACTTGTTCGGCGACATAGCCGACCGGCAACAGAGAGTGATTTAATCGATCCTCATCCACCTTTCCGGACATCTGAAACTTAATTTCCATGCTTACCTCCACTATGAATTTTAACGACCTAGAACACGCTATTATACCATTCTTAGGACTCTTCAGGCTCAATTTGAGCTTCCACCGGGACCTCATCCTTGCTTACCGGCTTCTTCCAGCTGGCCCAGGTACAGTTCGGGTAATCCTCACAACCAAAGAAGTCTCGGCCGGTTCTGGTCTTCTTCAACACTACGCGCTTGCCACACTTCTCACACGCCACCCCTTCCAGATACTCGATGTAAGGCGCCTTATACGCACATTCCGGGTAGCGGTTACACGAGAGAAACCGGCCGAACTTTCCGTCGCGGATCACGATCTCCCCTTCATTACACAAGGGGCAAGTTACTCCCGTGCCGGTCGTGGGTACACCTACCCGCACACTATCCTTATCCACTTGGACCAGTTTCCGGGAAAAGTCACCCCAGAAGTTGCTAAGCATTTCCGTCCAAGTTAGTTTCCCCGCGGCAATCTCGTCCAGTTGGTCTTCCATCTTGGCCGTAAATTCATAATCCATTTCTTTCGGGAAGTTCTCCATCAGAAAATCCACCACCGCTTTACCGATCGAGGTCG
>JAHFKQ010000062.1 GCA_023245265.1 Candidatus Collierbacteria bacterium | reverse complement strand
GTTGGCTTGGCCAGTGGCATCTCCCCGGCGGCACCATTTATCTCGGCGAGAAAGTCCTGGATACCGTACACCGGGTGGCCGAGGAAGAAGTCGGTCTCAAACTGGAAGTGGAAAAGTTTTTGGGTTACAACGAATTTCCGAGCGAGTCGAAAGAGCGGGGTTATGGTTATTCCATTGCTCTGGTCTTTTTGTGCCGTCCTTTATCCGAAAATGTTACCCTGGATCACTTAGCTGAGGACTTTGATTTCTTTGAAACCCTGCCCGAAAAAATGATCGCCGAACAAAAAGAATTTTTACTTAAAAATCTTCTTTAAAGCTTCTATACTGAAAGTAATGCGGAAACTGGCCTGGTTATTTATTATTCTCACTCTTCTGGCTTGGTTAGCCATCGCCCGTTACTGGACCGGTACCGGTCTCTCCTCTGCGATTCCTTTGGAAGTCCCCACCCGACCAATTCCCATTTCGACCGAAAATACCGTCATCACCCCCTCAGTTACTCCGGTCGTGATTGCCACCCGGTCTGCGGAAGCCGCGACCAAATCGGGCACGCCTACCCCCGGTCTTGTATACTGAATTAATGAATCTTAAGCGAGGTTTGATCGGCTTTTTTATTCTCTGTTTCCTCCTTTCGGGTATCGGTCTGGGTCTTTTAGTCCTCGATGACCAAAATGATTTGAGTAGCCGAGCGGCCACCGGCATCACCGGCTCCAAAAGATCTGCTTTGCTAGATGCCCAAGAATTACCGAGTAATTTAGTCTGGAGTGGTGAGTCATTCAAATTGCCGGTGCAAGTTAGTTTTGATCAGTCTCTTTGGCTGGCTCCCACTATCGGTGACCCCATTTTCCTGGAGCCCCAAAGCCTAGTCTCTATCCGACTTGTGAAGGGAGTAGTTGATCCGATCCCTCTGACCAAAATTTTAGGCGACAATTTTCTCTTAAATACCATCATTGCTGACCCCAAATCGTATCTTCCCGGCTGGGAAACCAAGACTTATCTTTTTTCTCTCTTTAATCAAGAAGTCGTCGTTGATGTTTGGTCCAATAATCTAGGTGTTTCTTTAATTGCCGTCATGCCCAGTGAGACGGAGCGCCCGCTGGTTCGCGATTTTGCCAAAGGAATTTTGCCCCTCTCTCAAGTCAAAGGTATTTCGACTCCGGATGATTCGGCTCGCTTGGCCGCCGAAGTCCGCCCTTCGGTCGTCATGATTTTAAATAATTTCTGTGCCAAATTAAAATATACCGAAGCCAGTGGTTCCAATTTGGTTGGCAAAGCCTATCCCTTTTGTCTGGCCCAAGCGGGCAGTGGCTTTTTTGTTTCTCAAAATGGCTACTTGGCCACCAATGGTCATGTCGTCACCAATCTTCCGGAGACGACTCTTACATACGCGGTCATGAGTGGTTCTCTGGATAATCTCTTGGCCGATTTTTTTCAAGTTTATCTCAATGCTCAGACCGGTCAGTTGGTTGAGAGGGCTCTGGTCGAACAAAAAGTCAAAGCCGCGCATGAAAGTAAAGAAGCTGTTTTTCAGATGGCAGGTCTAGTGGCAGAACTTTACAAGAAAAAATTTCTCACCCTGGAAGAAAATGTTAGCAAGTATTTCGTTCAGCTCGGCAATACCCCAATTCAACTATCCAAGACCGGCGTCAATCTCGGACCGGACATCGTCGCCGCCTCGTTTGTCGACGCCGACTACTTACCTTACTCAGATACCACCGGCTTTTCTTCATCAGATGTCGCCCTCCTCAAAGTTGAAGGTACCGGTTTTCCTGCCCTGCCTTTAGGTAGTCTGGATGAAATTAGCGTTGGCTCGGATATTTTGGTCGTGGGCTATCCCGGTATTGCCATGGGTTCGCAAAGTGTTTTACTCGATACTTCAGCCAATGCCGAACCCACTTTTACTCGCGGCGTTGTCAGTGCCTTTAAACAAGCCAAGGGTGATAAGAAAAGTTTAATTCAAACCGATGCCTCGATCAATCATGGTAATAGTGGTGGTCCCGCCGTCTCTTCTAAGGGTCATGTCATCGGCATCGCCACCTATGGTCTAACGGCCGATGAGGGCACTGGGAACTACAATTTTCTTCGAGATATTGCTGATCTAAAAGCTTTAATGTTAAAAAATAAAGTTACGGCAGATATGGGGCAAACCTATGCCACCTGGAAATCGGGCTTGGATTATTATTTTCTGTCTTACTTAAAGCCGGCCAAAGCCGATTTTGAGAAAGTAAAAGCCCTTTATAGCAAACACCCCACGGTCAATAAATACTTAGCCGAAACCACCGCCAAGATTGGCACTCCCGATGATAAGACTCCTCGCTTTACCCGGTCTCAGCGAAAACTCTACATGAATCTGGCCGGGGGATTCATGGCCTTTTCCGTCCTCGCCATCGTAATTCTCAGTATTTCTAACTTTATTGATTCCAAGCGGAGCCGCAGCGGGCCTGTCTTACCTCCTCCCTCACTGCCACCCGCCCAGCCAATCCAAACCTTTTAATTAATGTTGAAGTAAAATATGACCGAAAAAAAAGTTATTCTCATTTCCGGAGGTAGCGATGGTTTGGGCAAAGACTTGGCCACCAGATTTTCTCCGGGGCATCAAGTGGTCATTCTTTCCCACAATGAAGAAAAATTAAAACAAGTCGCCGATGAGATTGGCTGTGAATATGTCGTCGCCGATGTCACCGACTATCCCTCACTGGAAAAAGCGGTCCAAAAGGTCGTGGACAAATTTTCCCGAATTGATATTTTAATCAATAATGCCGGTATTTGGCTCAAGGGAAATCTTGTTGATCACACCCCACAGCAGATAGAGGAGGTTCTGAAAGTAAATACTTTTGGCACTATTTTTCTGACCAAAGTTGTTTTGCCGGTGATGAAGTCTCAGGGGAGTGGCCGGATCATAAATGTTATTTCTCAAGACGGTTTAAGGGCCAAGAAAGACCGGTCGATCTATTCCACTTCCAAATGGGCTCTTACCGGTTTCACCAAATGTCTTCAAGAAGATCTTTCTGAACTTGGTATCAGTGTCACCGGAGTTTACCCCGGACTCCTCAAAACCAACTTATTTGCCAAGCAAGGGGAAACTCGGGATCTCTCTCAGGCCTTAGAACTCTCGGAGGTCTCCAAATTAATCGAATTTGTTATAAACTTACCCGTAGATACCACCTTGCCGGATATCGTCATTAAAAATTTATATAATCCAAAAAAAATGGACGACACCAACTCTACCAAACCAACCCTCGATATCAATCCCGACCTGATGGCTACCGCCACAACCGCCCCCACCACGGCTCCGGTCACCACTCCCACTCCTGTTGTGCCTTCTGCCCCGACAATGACCACGACAACTACAGCTGCAACTTCACCCTTGACCGAAAATGCGACGATGCCTCCTTTTAAAGGTGTCATTGATATCACTCCCGGGGGTTCGGGTGAATCTCATCCTTCGCCGGTCATGGATCTCACTCCTCCCACGACTACTGTCACTACTCCCGGTATCAAACTCCCGATCGATCAAGGTGTCATTGACATTACTCCCGAGGAAAATACCGCTATTTCGGCCCAAGAAGGTGCCACTCATTTAACCGATATTCTGCCCTCATCCGCTCCGGCAACCTCTACCGCACCCGCGATGGCTTCGACTCCGGTGATGACTTCTGCTCCGGCTATGACAGTGACCCCCACGGAGACTACCCCTCCGGTCGCGACCACCGAAACCGCCACCCCAGTGGTTTCCCCGGCTCCGGTCGCTTCGGCCAGCCCCTTGGCGGAAGACCCTAGTGTGGTTCAGCTTGCAAAATAATGGCCAAGGTA
>JAHFKQ010000016.1 GCA_023245265.1 Candidatus Collierbacteria bacterium | reverse complement strand
CGTCCGGAGGGACAACCAGTCCCACTTCTCTGGCAACTCTAAGCGCAGTGTGAAGATAATCCCCGGTCACAATTTTGATACTGATGCCGACGGCTTGTGCCTTGGCGATCGATTCGGAAACAGTTTTGCGAACAGGGTCTTTGACCCCGATAAGACCGGTCCAAGAATAACCGGTGTTGGAATGTCCGGTGGACCCGAGTTTTTCGCAAAGGCCAACGACTCGTAAGCCGGATCGGGCCCAAGTTTCAAATTCGGAAATTATGGTAGCCTTAGACTTTTTGCTGAGATTGCAAAAATTTAAGATCACTTCCGGAGCTCCGATAACATAGGCGAAGGTTTTTCCACCAAGCTTGGCGATAGCTTTGGCGTATTTTTTATCACTTTCAAAAGCTTCTTCGTGAAGTAACTCAACTTTATCGACAAAGATCTGGGGGTCGTAACCCAGTTCTTTTTTGAGATATTTCCACAAGGCAATTTCCAAGCTGGTTCTTTGGGTATTTAAGATTGCCAGTCCCTTGATAGCTTGCCGGTGATTTTTGAGATTGGTGCGGACGACCTGCATCACCCCTTCGGTTAAGGTGCCGGTTTTGTCCGTACAGATAACTGAAGTAGCACCAAGGGTTTCGATCGATAACAATTTTTTGACTAAACCATTCTTCTTTAAAATGCGCCGCACGCCGATGGAGAGAATAACTGTGACGGCGATCGGCAGTCCCTCAGGAATGGCCGCGACCGACAGAATAATGGCAAAGCGGAGCATATGCCAAATATCTTGCTCATAAGAAAGGCCGATCAGAAAAATTAAGACCGAGATGCCAATAATTAGGAGGACTAAGGTACGGGAAAAAACTTCAAGTTTACTTTGCAAGGGAGTGGGCTTGTCCACAATGGTCTTTAGACTTTTACCGATTTTACCGATTTCGGTTTGCTGACCGATAAACTGAACCTCCATGGTGCCCCGACCGGAGAGAACAGTGGTGCCCATAAATAAATGGTTCCGATCATCTTGGAGAGACTTCATAATAGGCTCTTCCTCGCCGGTGAGAATGGCCTCGTTTACCAAGATGTCGACGGCCTCCAAGAGCTTACCATCGGCAGGAATATTATTCCCGGAACCCAAGAGCACCAAATCACCGGGAACTAATTCGGAGGCATCGATGATAGTTCTTATGCCATTTCGGATAACTTCGGCAGTTGGTTTAACAATTTGTCTTAAGGCCGAAAGAGTTTTTTGAGCACCATATTCTTGGAAAAATCCCATGGTGACATCCAGTAAAACAATAAGGGTAATTAAGCCCATATCCAAATACTCATGAAAGTAGTAGGAAATCGCCAGAACTCCAAACATGATGTAGATGAGCGGACTCTTGAATTGGTCAAAAAGAATACCGAGAACTCCAAATGATTTTTCCTCGGGTAAGATATTTGGGCCAAATTTTAGGCGCCTGGTAGAAATTTCCGAATTGGTTAGACCGTCAAATTTCATAGTTATGTAACAAACATAACTATAGCTATTTTTTCGAAATTATTCTACAAAAGTGATCGCCACTCCGGTTTTGCCGGCGCGTCCGGTACGACCGACACGGTGAGTGTAATCTTCAAAAGTACCGGGCTCATCGTAGTTGATCACATGAGAAATATCCTTAACATCAATACCTCTGGCGGCCACATCGGTCGCAATGAGGATACTAATCTGATTAGTCTTGAATTTACGCAAGACATTCTCGCGTTGATTTTGACGCTTATCACCATGAATGGCATCGGCGGGGAAGCCGGCTTTTTGCAGGGTGACGGAAATCTTTTCGACACCGAACTTAGTCCGGCCAAAAACCAAGACTTTTTTGAACTCTTGCTTACGCAGGAGATCGGTCAAAACTTCCATCTTGTTTCCGTGGGTACGGATAATATTCTGATCGACATTGTGAGAAGTGGCCGCGTTCTTGACCGAAATTTTGAGAGGGTTAGTAAGGAAACGACGGGCAATATCTTCGACTTTTTGGTCTAGAGTAGCCGAGAAGAGTAAGGTCTGTCTCTCTTTAGGTAAGAATCCCATAAGTTCGGTAATTTCTTTGATGAAACCCATGTCAAGCATGCGGTCGACTTCATCAAGAACGACGGTACGGGTAAATTCCAAGTTTAAAGCCCGACGGTTATACAAGTCCCGCAGTCTACCGGGAGTACCGATATAAATATGAGGACGGCGACGGAGATCTTCCAGTTGGCGACGGATATCGGAACCACCAATCAAAACACACGAGTAAATAGGCAGGTTTTGCGCCAAGCCACGAATTTCATCCCGAATTTGAACAGCCAGTTCTCGAGTAGGAGCCACAATTAAACAGGTTTCGTGAGGATTGGCCAAAAGTTTCTGAATAATGGGCAGAGCGAAAGTGGCGGTTTTACCGGTTCCGGTATCAGCCAAACCAATAAGATCTTTGCCGGCTAAGGCGTGTTCTAAAGCTTGGTCTTGGATCTGAGTCGGAGTGACCATGCCTCGAGCCACCAGGTTGGTATGAACCTGAGGGTGAAAGTCAAAATCGGTAAAAGCGTGTCTAATGATGGCTTCCTGCTCCGTAACCGGGGTCGCGGCAGCAATATACATTCTCGAATCAAGAGATTTGGGCATGAAGCGATTGCGCTTCTGAAAATTACCGGCCGGTCGGTAGCCACCGTTAGAAGGTCTACGACCATAGGAAGGGCGTGAATTAAACATATATTTTTGTGGGGAGTTCCCCGATTGTCCTCTGGAAATTAAAAGCTAGACAATCGAAGTGGAGTCTACCTCAGGGCTAACAGCCCAACCTAAGAACAATTATGGGTTATTATAGCACATAAAAGAAAACCCCGCTATGAGCGGGGTAAAACGACTATTCAGGGCCGTATCCAAAATCAGGTGGAATGGACCAATCTGGCTTGGCATCCCCATCTCGGGCTTCTTTCTGGGAAGCGAGAATTTCTCCCCAAATTTGAAGAGCTTCGGCGGTCACTTGATAGGTTTCAAAACGCCGACCGGTAGGGATCAAATCACTCAAGTTCTGACAGTTGAGAGCGGTACCCCCGGCTGTAAGGGCCGAGAAGCCATCAACTTTCCAGACGATGGTGACGGTTTCGACGGCCACGGGCGGTGTGCCTTCGCCTTTCAGTATGATTATTTCGTCGCCGGACTGCAGAGCACTGATTCGGGCACCAATTCCGTTGGGATAAGGACTGCCACAACACATAGAAGCCTCCTGAAAATGAAAGTACCCGTGTATTGTACTAAATCCTATAGAAGAATTGCAACATCAGCTGATCTACCGGTAGTGATGACAGACCTGTTTTGAGGCGCTTATCCAGGTCGTAAAGGTGTCGGTGAAGGTCCAAGAGCTGGTTTAAGGTAAAGTAGTTCGCCTGTGCCAAGATAAGCTTTTTGGGATAGGGTGAAAGCTTCAGGTAAGAGGCTCCGGACTTGGCTTGGATGAGAAGTCGGATCTGGCGAACCACCATGGAAAAAACGAATTCAGGCTCTTGTCCCAGCTCGAGGAGCCGATTCCAGGCTTGGAGAATAACTCGGTTATTTCCGGGACGGAGAACATCCAAAAATTTAAAAATGACCTGATTAATCGCAAATAACTCGATTTTGGCCTTACTTAAGGACTTTAAAGCGGTTTTGGTGATTTCTTTGGGCTCATACAAGATTATTTCGGCGTCGGAAAGAGTCTCTAACAGGCCAATCAAGCCATCTTTTTGTTTCGATTTGGTGCCGGAAAGAAGCCCTTTGATGACGAGGCAATTTCTGGCCCCGAACAAATCACGGCCCTCAGATTCTTGGCGGAGAGTGGCTATACTCAGCTCAGAGGCGTCTTTGATGATAATCTCCAGACCCTGACCTTTGGCAACCTCGATCAATTCGGATAGCCGTTGGTAGGAACTTAAAGAGTCTTCGCCATGAACCAGAGTGATCATTTAAATAGAGACATTAGATATTTAAAACTATTGTAGAGCCTCTGAAATAAAGTTTTGGTACTGACTTCCGTCCCCAGCACTTTGGCCGATTCCGTGGCCATGACTTCAGGCAAGTTTTCGGACTTTTCCGGGACGATGGCCAACCGGGGTTCACCTACACTGGAGAAACCGGCTAAAGTCTCGGCAAACTCTTTTAAACGATTATCGGTATCAATAAAACTAAACTGCTTGAAGGGACCGTCTTGAGCATCTAAAAGGAAGGGAGTGACAGCGACAATGCCCGGATCCGACCAAACATGATTAAAGGCGTACTGATAATAAAGTGAAATTTGTTGATCCGAAAGATTTCGGGTAGACCAACCGGCTTCGGTAATAAACACCGGTAACTTTTTGGCAGTGAAGTTTTTGATGACGGCCAAATCATATTTAAAGGAGTCAATTTTGTTGCTACCGGAGAGATTGGGACGGCCGGAGAAATCCGGATTGGGGTAGGCGTGAGAAGTCCAGCCATCGATTTGGTTGAAGAGGTCGGGCTGTCGCCGATACATGCGCCAAAGATAATCTTTCCAGTTGATAGAGGTCCGACGATCGGTAGCGGCATTATCGAGTCCCGCGGGCAGAATAAAGAAGTCAGAGGATTTTGATTTAAAAATATTGACGGCATTACTCAAGATATCGGCGTAATTTTCCGGACTGATGACACCACCGTACTCATCGGCCCGATTGACCTCATTAAAAAATATTAAATAGCGATTTTGAACTGGCCATTGAAGATCGTCGAGGAAATTGGCGAAATCCACCAAATCATAGTCATTGGGAGTGGCCCAATGGGCTCCTTCCGCGACAGTGGCGACCCGAATAATGGGGATGACTTTGTTGAGGAGACATTCGTCGAAAAATTGCTGCCATTTGGCCCGGTCACGATCTTTGGCTTGAATAGGAATAACGACATAACCCCAAGCACCATTACCTTGATGATTGACCAATCTGGCCGCTTTTTGGATCTCCCCCGGAAAGAGGATGTGAATGCCGACTTTATTATTGGGCACCGCCAAGGGATCGGAAATAGCCAAAATTTGCCCGGGGTGAGCAAAAAAGGAAAAAACAGTAATCAGCAAGGTCAAAATAAACACAAAAGAATTATACGGTAAGCTAACTTTGAGATAGTTTCAGGTGTTCGTAGGACTTAGCGGTAGCCACTCTCCCCTTACTGGTCTTGCTAAGAAAGCCGGACTGCAGAAGATATGGTTCGTAAAGATCCGTAATGGTGTCGATCGACTCGGAGATGAGGGCCGCCAAGGTTTCTAAGCCGACGGGGCCGCCGTGGTGCATTTCAATAATGGCTTTGAGAAGCCGACGATCCGTTTCGTCCAGTCCTTCCTCATCCACTTGGTAAAAATCCAAAGAGGTTTTGATATTGGCCGCAGAAGTGTTGGAATCATGCTCTACCAAAGTGTAATCCCGGACGCGTCGTAAAAGTTTTAAGGCGATGCGGGCCGTGCCACGAGAACGCTTGGCAATTTCGAGTGCCGAGTCTTCATCGAGTTGGAGGTCAAACTTCTTGGCGGCCGTCAAGATAATGCCCTTGAGTTCATCGGGCAGATAAAAGCGCAAGCGATGAACAATACCAAAACGGTCCCGAAGTGGAGAGCTGATCCGACCGGCTTGAGTGGTGGCCCCGACCAAGGTAAACGGATTAAGATCGAGTCTCAGATTTTTGGCCGCGGGACCTTTACCCAGAATAATATCGATAGCGCAATCTTCCATCGCCGGATAAAGAGCTTCTTCGACTACCTTGCTGAGCCGGTGAATTTCGTCGATAAACAAGACATCACCCGGCTCAAGGGCCGTCAAGATAGAAGCCAAGTCTCCCGCCCGGGTAAGAGCCGGACCGGAAGTAATCTTGAGATTCACTCCCATTTCGTTGGCAATGATGTGCGCCAGAGTGGTTTTGCCTAGACCCGGAGGACCATAAAGTAAGGTGTGTTCCATCGGTTCTTCACGGGACTTGGCAGCCGAGATGGCAATTTGGAGGGACTTGACCACTTGCGGTTGGCCGGCGAAGTCGGCCCAGGTAGTTGGTCTGACGGACTCAAACGGATTAATCATTTTCGCAAAAGATTAAGAGCATTTTTAACTTGGGCCCCAAGTGGTAAGGAAGTATCCATATCGGCGATAATTGGCGTAATTTCTTGCTTTTGAAAACCTAGAGACAACAGTGACTCTACCAGTTCGGAAGAACCTTCCAAATTTTTAAAGTTGATATCCCCTTTGCTGACTTTTGATTTTAAGTCCAGAATTATTTTCTGGGCAGTTTTTTTACCAACCCCGGAGATAGAGTTAAAGAAACTGAGATTACTGGACTCGATGGCTTTTAAGATATTCTCGGCACTGGTGGCGGTGAAAATTGCTAGACCAATTTTGGGACCGACACCGGAGACACTAATAAGAAGTTCAAACAGTTCCAGGTCTTGGGCCGAGGCAAAGCCAAATAAAGAGAGATTGTCTTCGCGGAGATGAGTGTGGATGTAAAGCGAGGCGTGAGACTTTTCCAAGAAATTCAGGTTTCCCGGTAAAAAGACGGTGAAGCCAATACCGTTCGCGAAAAGAATCACCTTGCCTTTGGTCGTGTACTTAATGACACCTTCTAGATAGCCGATCATGAATTTATGATAGCACGAGGTGGCGCACAATATTCGGGCTTTTTACTGGTTATCTTAAGAAGGGGATGGTTTATGGTATTATCTAGGCTGAAAGCAAATTTACATCTCCTTGGAGGCGCAAATGGGTTGTATTGGCAAGTTCATTCTGACTGTTTTGGCTCTGGCCGGTTTCAGCTTGGCCGGGTGGATTACCCTGGCCCCGGGGGCTTCGCTCCTTTGGACAGCCCTACTAGTAATCATTATTTCAGGAGTGGTTGATCTCTTACTTCTCCTGGCCAAAGTTTTGGTGCACTTGGTTGCCTTACCACTGACGATTCTGACCAGTGGGGTGGTGGCCTTGGCCGTTGAAGGGGTTTTCAAGTACATTGGGCTGTATGCCTCCTCATACCTGACCGGGATGTTTGTTCTCCCCTGGATCTTCGGGGCCCTTTGGTGGCAAGCGTTGATTATCGGCTTTGTTTTCGCGGTAATTGGTGCTCTGTCGATCTCAAGATCCTCCTCAGATTAAAATATTTTGAAGTTAAGACCTCGCTCGGCGGGGTCTTTTTTTTGGCTAGCGAACCCGAAAGGCGTGAGTGAGAGCTATAGCTACAGCATCGGCAGCATCGTCCGGCTTAATCTTTTCTTTAAGGTGGAGAATCTTACCGACCATAAACTCAACTTGGCTTTTCTCAGCCTGGCCGTACCCTGTGAGGGCAGATTTGACTTGCAAGGGGGTGTATTGAGAGAGCGGAAGACTTGCCTGAGCCCCGGCCAGGAGAATGACCCCGCGAGCGGCGGCCACATCGATGGCGGTTTTGGCGTTTTTCTCAAAAAAGAGCGATTCAACAGCCAATTCATCCGGCTGATAGGTCTTGATAAGATCTTGGAGAAACGAGTGAATTTTGAGCAACCTCTCGGGTAGCTCCGAGTTCACTTTGGTCTCAAAACAGCCGCAATCGACAAACGAATCAGTCCCCTTCTCGTGAGAGACTATCCCCCACCCCACCCTGCCCGTGCCTGGATCGATGCCTAGAATCTTCATAACTCTATTCTACACACCTCCAAAGCAACACTTGACCTAGAGTATTCCTATAGTGATATAATACCTCCAGTTCGATGTAAAACATCAGTCTTTCAAATTCCACCCTTATCTGTTTTTCGGAGGTTTCCATGAGTTTTTGGCATATCGTAGTCTTGGTTTTGATGACGCTTAATTATGTGATCAATATCCGGGGGGCTATAAAGAAGAAATCCAAGCCTTGGTCCGGCCTTGATATCCTCAAATTTGTCTTAGTGCCCGGTCTATTTCCCTTTGTCTTTTTTGTGTATGGCTATGCTTTTCAATACCCGGCCTTTTACACCTTTTTAGCCTGGAATCCTGCCGGAGGACTAACTTTGATGTTTATTCTCCTAGTCTCAATCAAGATGATTATAAATATGTATATTTTTAATTACTTCCCTGAAGAAGTGGTTATCATTGATGAATCCCAGATTGAGCGGGTGGTCAACTTAAATCGTCGTATTCTGTCAGCTTCACAGGCATTCTTAGTGAGCTTAAAGGCCGGCTATAGTGAAGAACTTTTGTTTCGTTTTATTGCCTTCTTTACTTTCTTGGCTTTGATTAAGCTCAGCGATATGTTTCTGGGTCTTAGTCTATCATCGCCATTTCTACTATTTCCCTCTTGGCTAAGTTTAGGAGTTGGCCTGGTTCTCTCCCCAGCCGTCTTCGCGGCCTTTTTTCTCGCCAATCTTCTCTTTGCCTTGATTCATTTATTGGATGAGGAAGGGAAGCCTCAATTTGCACAAATTCAGGGTGTAATTTTTGCCTGGTTTATGGGTTGGGTAATTACTTTGGCTCTAATTCAGTTTGGTTTGCTGGGAGCGATGGTAGTGCACCTCTTGGCTGATTTCATCTTATTTTGGCCCCTTTTCTATGTAAAGTTTGAATATGTTACCAAACGGTATTGGGAAAAAAAGTATGGGCCAGCCTAATCTCGACCCGCCGAAAGGCGGGTTTTCTTTTGGCTTGACCCGGATTAGGTTTATATTCAGCCTGAAAAATGATAAAATGGCTGTGTAGTTTTTTGTGGGTCAGTAGCTCAGTCGGTTAGAGCACCTGCCTTTTAAGCAGGGTGTCCCGGGTTCGAGTCCCGGCTGACCCACCCAGGCCCCGTCGTCTAGCGGTTAGGACGTCAGGTTTTCATCCTGAATATCGCGGGTTCGAGTCCCGCCGGGGTCACAATAAAGAAATCTCTCGCTCGTCGGGAGATTTTTTATTGTTAATTCGTGAGACTCGAACCTGACGGAGGTGCGACGGCACCGAGTCGCGGTCCGAGGCGAGTCAGCAGACTAGACCGAGGACTTCGAGTCCCGCAGAAGACTTCGAGTCCCGACAGGGTGATAGATTTTTATCTAATAATCCCTAGACCTAGGAGCCCGATAACAATCAAATAGAAGGCAATCAGATAGTTAAGTAGCTTTGGGAACATTAGTATTAGCATTCCAAAAAGAATGGAGGTAATTGGGGTTAAGTTTGAAATTGAAAAACTCATATTTGTTTATATAAATTGAAAATAATTGTAATTTTCCAAAGAAAGCTTGTAAAGATCATCGACTCCCCAAGCCATATAGGCTTGGGGGCGCGATCATTGCCGGCAGTGTTTAGGATCCGCTCCTGATTTTTCTTCCGATGAAGATTACTACCATAGCACCGATTACCGCGACAACCATACTATAGAGATTGAAGCCGTCGACACCTGATTTCCCGATAAGATTCATTAGAAATCCACCAACTATGGCACCAACGATTCCCATAATAATGTCACCCGATGTTCCCTGTCTAGAATCCGTGCCCATGAGAGAAGAGGCTATCCAGCCTGCAATCGCTCCAAAGATTATCCATAGTATTATTCCCATATATTTTTATTTATTTATTATTAATTAGACTGTTCTTCTCCTGAGAAGGCTTGTAATAGCTTTACGATACCCCAAGCTAGTAAGGCATACACGATAATTGCAATTAGCGTACCCGGTTCAAAAGTCATTCCGGAAGCAGATCCTTTGCGAAATATTCCATCGAAGGGCATGGAAAAGATTCCTGTGAGTGCATATATTCCACTTACGAAGCCGCTTGAAAGACTAGCGCCGGTTACTTTAAGTACCAATCTGAATGATAAGAGCACCTCAATAAGTCCGAAGAAAAAATATATTATTCTTTCCGTGGTCTCAGAGTCAGACACTTTACTAGTTACGGAGGAACTGGCAGTCTGCCTGTTTCCCGAGTTTGTTAAAACTGTTTCCTTTATTATTTCTGCCATGTTTTGTTTATTTCTTTTCTAGTACTATTAATTCCATTTTCTACTGAATCCCCTAAAGATTTAGCCCGTTGATCCATCACCCTTGCTCTGTTTAGAATTTGTCATACTTTCCCTTTCCCTATCAGTTATTAATCAAAAAAATCTACTTAAATTTTGGGCTTTACGATCTTTATTTCCTCCGGCAGGTACGCTATCAATGCTTTCTCTATGAGCTGCGTAAGTGTAATTTCATTTATTACAGCCTGCGCCTTTGAATGTTTCAGAAGCTCAGGATTGATGAAGAGTGTGACTCGTTGTTTATCCGTCTTGGCCATATGTGCATAGTACAGCTACTTCAACTACTTGTCAAATATGCCTTCATCAACTACTACAACTATTACCAATCAAAAGTCTAAACTCAGGGGTCAAAAAAAGTCCCGCCAAAATGGCGGGACAAATGTTTATTTCGATTTACAGGTACCGTTTATGGGCAGGAGGGACTGCGCTTTCATGCGCTGAAATTCCTGTTCATAGGCCTGAGCGAGGGCAGGATCGTGGACGATGAGAAGATTTTCGTCGTTTTCATCATTGGCCGAGTTAGAAAAATTAAAGGAACCAAGGATGACTGTTTGGGAATCGATAATGATGACCTTGTGGTGAAAAGTCCGGGGGTTACCATCGAGGGTTACATCGGCTCCCTTTTGCAGTAAGGGCAAGCACTCGGCATACTGAGTGTCAGCACCACGAGTTTCAAAGATACCGGCCACAGTGACTCCCCTATCCATGTCAGTCCGCATAGCTTCTCCCAGGGCATCGCTGGTAAAAGAGAACGCCATGAAGTGAACCGAGGTTTGGGCCGTAAGAACTTCGGCCACGACTTGATCCATAACCATATCTTCAGGGGCAAAGTAATTTTCGATAGTGATGCCTTGAACGGTAAAGGTCGGGAAAGGAGTGTCGGAAGGTGAGCTCGGACCAAAGTGGCCCGCGAACATTTCGGCAAATTCCGTTTCGTAGTTTTGGGCGGCTTCCAGTGAACAGAAGTACAAAGCGTTCTCATTATTGCGGTAGGCCGCGTTGACACTAATGTTAAAGGAGCCGGTCCAGACACACGCACCATCAAAAACAAAAAACTTATTGTGCATAAAAGCATTCCGTTCGTCCGGGATGGCCGGGATGCCGGCTTGCTTGAGCTCATTCATCTGCGGATCCGGATCGGAAAACTCATTGTCATAAACCACCCGTACCGTGACACCGCGCTTTTCGGCCGCGATCAATGCTTGAGTGACATCTTCGAGATCAAATTCGTATACAGCCAGATCGATCGAAGTCGAGGCCGCATTGATTTTGTCGATGAGGTGGCTTTCAATACCACCGGTAGTAACATCATCGAAAGGGATTTTGGGGGTGGTGAAGTAAACCTCATACCAATTTCCACCTGAAGTAAGAGGCGTGGACATTGGTGGTACCAGGTTGGGCTCGGTAGAAGTTCCTTTGACCTCCGGAGACAGCGTAGGTTCCAAAAGATTGTCGATTAGACCGGGAAGAGGAGTGAAAATCGCGAAGAGTACGATCAGAAAACCGACAATTAGGCTTCCTACTTGTTTAGATGACATTCCCTTATTTTTGGACATAGCGTTCCTCCAGTATAGTCATGATTTTTTCAATCAGGGAAAAGTTCTTCTCGTCTTGGCAGATTTCGTTCCAGATCCGGACCATGTCCAACCAAAAGAGTAGAAACGAGGGTTCTTCGGTTTCGATTACTGCTAAAAATTTCAGGACTCTTCCCGCCAATTCGTCATCCAAGTTAGCGGTTAGTGTTTCGTCATCACGAAAGTCGGGCACCTTTACCTCCAGTTGTTAATGTTCTGGAGCATTATACCAATAAGCTTGATTAGCCAGCATTATCGAGACTTTTCCACAGGAATCGACTAGCCAGCGAACGCACCGGTTGCCACTGTAGGGAGATGTCCTCGATGGCCTTTAGGTTGTCCCGATCTATGCCATAGAGTCGTGAGACTGCAGTTCTCAAGCCTAAATCTCCAAGAGAAAAGATATCCGGTCTACCTAAGGTAAAGATCAAAAACATTTCGGCAGTCCAGCGGCCGATGCCTTTGACTTTGGTCAGAAGCAGAATGACTTCTTCATCCGGAAGCGAATCTAAGTCCTCAAGGATGAGCTGACCCGAGAGGATGAGCTCTGAGAGTGATTTCAGATAGGAGGCCTTTTGACGAGATAAGCCGCAAGCCCGGAGGGCTTCATCACTAATTTTGAGTACTTCTGCGGGTGTAGGGAGAGACTCACCCGGAAATAGGGCCAAGAAGCGCTTGAAGATCGTGTCGGCCGCCTTGACCGAGAGTTGTTGACTGACAATGGATTCCAACAAATTTTGATAAAGATCGACGGAAGGAAGCAAAGGCGGTACGATAAATTTATCGATGAGAGGAGATAATTGTTGATCCTTTTTAAGATGTTTGAGGGCCGCCGGATGATTCATGGGTGTTTTTAGTATATCAGCGGGAAAGATGGGTTAAAATAGTTGGATGTCAAAAGAAAAAGTAATTATTATTCTCACTGCAGCCATTGATGTTATCGGCTTAGGAATTATCATTCCGGTTTTGCCGGTATATGTTCAATCTTTTGGAATTTCCCCTTTTGCAGTGGCGTTACTATTCTCGGTTTACTCTCTTTTTTCTTTTCTGAGCGCTCCCTTTTTGGGAGCCCTGTCGGACAAGATTGGCCGACGGCCGGTCTTGATGGCCAGTATTGCCAGCACTTCCCTTGGTTGGTTTATCTTTGCCCTAGGAAAATCTTTGCCGTTGTTGTTAATAGGGAGAATGATCGATGGTTTGGCGGCCGGAAATATCTCGACGGTTCAGTCGGCCATGTCCGATATCGCCAAAGATCCCAAAGAGAGAACCGGTAACCTGGGGATAATCGGCATGATTTTTGGATTGGGCTTTGTGGCCGGACCCTTTTTGGGAGGGTTATTAAGCCGGGTATCTCACTCTTTTCCATTTTTCTTTGTTGGAGGCATGTCCATGATTAATGTCATTTTGGCTTATTTTTTCTTACCGGAAACCAACAGCCATATCAATCATCAAAAGGTAATTACTTGGAATCCTATGAAGCCATTGCTGGCCGCAGTAAGAAACATCCATTTGCGAACACTTTATATTGTCTGGTTTATGTTTAATGTCATTGCTGTTGGAGCAAACACTATTTTTGCCCTCTATCTCGGCCACGCCTTTGGCCTCTCCCCGTTCACAGTCGGCCTATTTTTTACCGGTATCGGCTTAATCTTAGCCTTAAACCAAGGATTCTTGCTAAAAAACTTTTGGTTGAAAAAATTTCAGGAAAAACAACTTATTTTATTGATGTTGGGCTTTTTTACTCTCGGTTTTCTCAGTATGTCGATTCATATCATCGCTTTCTTTATCTTGGGGATGATTTTTGCCGCACTCGGTCAGTCCGTCTTAGGTGTGGCTATGACCAGTGAGATTGTGGGCGAGGCCAACATTCAAGAACGGGGTGAAGCGGTTGGCGTTCTTTCGGCGATTGCTGCGGTAGCCAACATTCTGGCGCCGTTAGGCTCAGGGGTAGCTTTTCAGTTTAAAGTCAATTTGCCCTATTTATTGGCGGCCGGTTTAAGCTTAGTGGCGGCTTTGATTTTTTACCGCACCAAAGTGAGAGAAAGCCACACTACGGTCACAGACGAGCTGGCACGGGAAGTAATTGTCTAGGTAAGATTTTTCCCCATGCATCTGTTAAAATGAACAGCTTACTATGGCTCAAGATAATGTAGTTATTCGGTTTGACGCGGTTTCATTTGCCTATGATGAGAAGAGAATCATCCTGGATGAGGCCAGTTTTAGTGTGCGACGAAACTCAATTGTGACCATTATTGGTCAAAATGGAGCCGGCAAGAGTACTATTTTCAAAATGTTGCTCGGACGATTGAAGCCCAAAAGGGGCAAGATCAACTTGGAGTCCGGCACAACCATAGGTATTGCCGAGCAAGTGGTGCCGGCGGATAAACTGGATCTAAACATTCTGGAGTACTTCAAGACTGCTTTGCCGGACAAAGAATACGGTATCGAAGGCAGTATCAGCAAAATCCTAAAAACCGTCAATCTGGAAGTGCCCTTAACCAAGATTATCAGAGAGCTTTCAGGTGGCCAAAAGGCAAGATTAATGCTCGCTTACGCCCTAATTTCCGACCCGGATGTATTGCTCCTCGACGAACCGACCAATAATTTGGACAAGGTCGGCATTGAACTACTGACTAATTTCTTGGTAAATTATAAAAAAACTTGTATGGTCATTTCGCATGATTCGGAGTTTTTAAACGCCTTTACCGATGGGGTTTTGAATTTGGATGTCCACACCCATAAAGTGGAGCAGTTTGTCGGTAACTATTTTGATGTTTTGGAAGAGATGGCGGCTAAACTGGAGCGAGACCGAATGCTGAATGCCAGACTGGAAAAAAGTATAAAAGACCGCTTTGAGAAAGTTAACAAACTAGGTGGAAAAAGTATTGCCATGAATCAATTGGCCCGTCGTATTAGAGAAGATATTGCCGAAGACCGGGAAGATTTGGTGGAAATGCGCAAAGAAGACCGGACCATTCCCAGTTTTGAAATTGCTAATCAGGAGTTTGTCGGATATGTCTTCAAATTACAAAAACCCGTAGAAATGGTGCTCAGCAAGGGAGACCGCCTATTGGTCAAGGGTCCAAACGGAATCGGCAAAAGTACACTCTTAAAGGCAATTATGGCCGGCCGAGGGGCCGATATTAATCCTCGTATCCGGGTTGGTTATTACAGTCAGGATTTTTCCGAACTCGATTTCAACCAGACGGCTTATGACTCCTTGATGGAAGTTTCTCAGAATAAGAACCGCCAGGCCATTTATGAGGCTGCCGGGAGATTTATGCTAACCGGTGAGTTGTTAAATAATAAAGTTGGATCGCTGTCGGAAGGCCAAAAAGGACTGTTGTGCTATGCGCGATTTATGCTTCAGCAACCGGGTCTTTTAATTTTGGACGAGCCGACAAACCATATCAACTTTAGACATATTCCGGTGATAGCCAAAGCTATCAATAATTTTGCCGGACCGGTGATCTTAGTCAGCCATTTGGGTGAGTTTGTAGAACAGATTAAGGACTTAACCGAACTGGACTTGGCAAACTATCCCCTACCCTCTCATTTGTAAGCCTTTTTGACTTGAAATAAGAGATAAAAAGAGATTAAGCCTCCAATAAGCATACTGACGACTCCTCCGGAAAGTAGTCCGGCGACGACAGATACCCAGGCGGCATAAAACATCAATCTCCAGGCGGCCATCTTGCGGGCAAATAACCCTTGAATAGATAAAGCCGTCAAAATGGTTTGGATGATATACAGAATATTGCTGGCTTGGTAACCCCAACCCAAGTCGATACCGGCTAGGCGGTAATAAGAAGCCACCCGACTCATACCCAGAAGGGTCATGATGGCCGGAATGCCCATTAGGACGCCAATCACGGCTAGCCAAGGTGCAATTTTGACCAAGACATCGACGGCATTAGCGGGGAGTGCCGGTAGACTTTTGGTAAAAAGAGTTTCCATCTGAGACTCAAGGTTTTTTAAATCAAGAGCGGGAGCTCCTGTCGAAGGGGTTTTTTTAACTTTTGCCATAAATTTATTGTACACGATTCTAAAAAAAACAAGATCTAGCCAAAAGTAAAAGCGTAAAGCTTGATTTCCTTTGCCCCAAAAATAAGTTTCAAAAGATGTTCTCCCGGTTGTCCCTTTAGGTCGATGATCTCATAAAGTCGTGAGGTATCTAGGATT
>JAHFKQ010000015.1:13928-16227 GCA_023245265.1 Candidatus Collierbacteria bacterium | reverse complement strand
CTCATTGCCTATATCATCGGCCAAGTCCAACAAAATATCCTCAAACACCAACCTCTTCATACGGTACCTTTTTCTCCCCGGACCAAAATACCTTAGCCTACTCCGATCTTTTTCTCTCGTCGGCTGTTCTCACCCTGCCCTTTCACCTCATCACCGACTCCCCCATTTTCATCTTCAACATTGCATTGGTTCTCGGTTTTCTCTTGACCATTTTGGCCTCTTTTTTACTTTTTGAATTAATTTTGAACGATCTCTGGCTCACCACTTTAGCTGTATTTCTCTTTAATTTTTCCGGTTTCCATCTCCACTACATGGCCCATCTCCAAGCGTTTGTTCTCTGGCCCTTTCTCCTGGCCCTCTATTTTTTCCTCCGTTTCCAAAAAGAAAACCGTTCTCTTTTTCTGATGCTCTATTTTTGTCTGGTCACCGTCCAGCTGGCCGAAAGCATCTTTCCCGTTTACCTCCTCTTTTTCGCCACTATTTTTTTATTTTTAGGTGAATTTGGTGCAGGAGCGCTAGCCAAAAATCGCACGGACCATGTACATACGAGCCGAAGGGAATCCCGCCAGAGGCGGGACGAGATAGTTACGCGGGAGTACGGTTTTTGGCGCGGTCCGAACCAAATATTAAAAAAAATTATTTTTTGGTCTTTGCCTTTCATCCCCCTTTGGGCCTTTCTAATTTATCCATATGCGCATCTCCATTTTTCCCTTCCCGAAGCCACCCGCCCCATCCGCGACGCCGCCCATTTCTCCCTTGGCCTAGACCAGCTCTTCACTCAATTCCACAGCTGGACCGTGATTGTTATTTTTCTTATTAGCGGCGCAGCTCGTGTACTTTTGGGAAATTATCCGCAGGAGCAAAAGCGTGGTATTTTTCTGCTTAAGAAAAATTTTTGCGACGAGGCTAAAACAGCCGCGAAAAGCTGGTTGAGCGGACTGTGGTTTCCAAAAAAGTGTACGGGCGTGAGCCGCGAAGCAAACTGGCTCTTAATATTTTGGTTCTCAATCATCATGTCCCTCGGCCCCGTCCTCAAATTATTTGGTACCAATATCCGAATCTTTGGCTTCCCCATTCCCCTACCATACTCCCTCTTCTACTATCTTTTCCCCGGCTTCACCGGCTTCCGCACCCCTAGCCGCTTTATTATCTTGGCTCTTCTGGCAACTGTCGTACTCATCGGCTTCAATTTAAAACCAATTTTCGCCAAACTAAAACCCAAAACCAGATTTATTTTTCTTCTTTTGATTCTGTCACTACTATTTATAGAAGCCGACCTTCCCCTCAAAGGCTATCCCATCAATATAAATATGCATCCCGTCTATTCTGAGGTTAAAAAACTTCCTTCCGAAGCCGTCATTTTGGAGCTCCCCATCAAGCTTTGGAACGAGCCGGACCATGAGATCGAGTCTATCCGTTCCCTTTATACCCTACAACATGGCCATCGCCGTTTTGGCGGCTTCTCCGGCTTCGCGACCAATAAATGGATCAATCTGGTCGAAGCCATAAATGCTCGTGGTCTGGATCCGGAAAACATCTCCGGCTTAAAAGCCCTCGGCATTACCCATGTCATCAGCAATAACCAACTCTCGCCGCTTTGAATTTTTGATTTTTAGAGTTTTCTATTCCTTCTGTCTATCCGTCTCACCATGAGACCCGGCGCCTACCTTGCGCAACAACTTCTGGACAAAACTTTCTTTCTCTTGTGCCGCCTTGGCCTCTTTTTGTTGTTTTTCCTGTTCAAGCTGATTTCGCTCTCTCGCGATTTGATTGTCGAGTTGCTGCTTCCGTTGGCGATACATGTCCAGTTCCGACAAAACTTGGTTATACCGTTGTTTCTCTTTTTGCTTATTAAGCATCTCCGTGTGTTCTCTCGGAGCTTCATCAGGATTATGTTTTTGTTCACTCTGAGGAACTCCGGCATCACCAGGTGAGCCCGATAGCTGTTCAAAGGTTCCTTTCACGATATCACTCCCCGCCTTAGCGGCAGACTGGACGGTGCTTTTCCCCAGCTCAAATAAATTGTCGGCCACTTGCTGGCCAATTCCTCCCATAGGTGCGGGCATTACTCTAATTTAACCACATCCCTTAATCGGCCCCCGATGGATTCTCCAAAGTCTTATCTATTCTCTCCTCCAGTTTTAGCATTCTCACTTCAAATTCTTTATCGATCTCTATCCCCAATTTTTCACCAATATTAATGAGAGCCCAAAGACAATCACATAACTCATCTTTCAACTTTTCGTCCACCTTTTCAATCACTCTCTTACCCTCCTTGGCCATAATCAGTTTCATTAGA
>JAHFKQ010000015.1:8858-13918 GCA_023245265.1 Candidatus Collierbacteria bacterium | reverse complement strand
CTCAGACAGATTCCACTCCCTCCCCATCCGAGCCACTTCCAGTTTGCGATATTTATTCTTTACCCTTAAAGCGATTTGTTTTATTTCTTGAAACTCCATACCTCATTCTATCCCAACTCTATCTCTCACCACAAGAAAAACCCCACCAACGGTGGGGTTAAAAACTAACCTGTATCTCAGCTGTAAAGGTTTTTCAAATATTGATCAAAGGCCTGGCCAAGACTTTCCGGATCAAGACCGATCTTGTAAATATGTTTCCCAATTTTTCCGGTAATCACTTGTTTGTCATTTTGGGCCTTCTTGGCCATCCAGACAAAAAACTCACCTACGGTTTCCGCCGGTGACCATTCGTGAATCTCATCTTCCATGGGCGCCTCCTCTTGAATTTCAACTTACCCGCTTATCATACCATCTCGCCTCTACCTTCCAAAGCTCTCGTCAGAGTTTGTCCGTCCGCATACTCGATGTCGGCCCCGGTCGGCAAACCTCGACCAATTCTCGTCACCCTTATTTCCTCTTTAATTCCCAGTTCTTTCATCCTCTCCAAGATATACATGGCTGTGGCCTCTCCCTCCATGTTTGGATTAGTGGCCAAGATTAGTTCTTTAATTTCTCCGGCTTTTAATCGCGCCAAGAGCTGGGGAATTCTTAAATCATTTGGCCCAATACCGGCAAGGGGTGCCAAGGCGCCGCCTAAGACATGGTACACGCCTTTATAGCCATCAGCTCTTTCAAAGGCGAGCAGATCCAGTGAGGTTTCCACCACACAAACCACACTCTTATCCCGGATATCATCTTGGCAGACCGGACAAAACTCTTCTTCACCGACATTAAAACACAAAGCGCAGAGTTTCGTATCCTTCTTTAAGTTTTCCAAAGCCCCGGCAAACTTTGACAGTTTCTCTTGCGGGACATTCAGCAGGTAATAAGCGAGACGAGCGGCCGACTTCGGCCCCACTCCCGGTAAGGACTCAAACGCATCAATGACTTTCTGAACCGGGCGGATACTTCTCATCTTAGCTACATCCCCTTCGGCATGTTTCCTAAGACTTTGGACAAGTCTCCCATCGAGTCTTTCATCTCTTCGGCGGCGTACTTCTGGGCTTTGGTAATGGCTTCGTTGATGACCTTGACGGCCGAGTTCATATTCTCGCCACTAATATATAGTTCTTTAAGTTTGCCATCTCCTGTCACTACAGCTTTAACTTCACCTTCCTCAATTTCGGTCTTGTGGCCGGCAATCTTGCGCTGAAGCAAAGCTAACTTAGCGAGAGCCGCTCCCTGGGAACCAAACTGTTTTATACCATTAAACATTCTTTTTAGATTAACTTGTAACTCACTTATTGTATATCAACCCGGCTCTCCGTGACACGCCCAGCCAAAGCCATTCAGCCAGTCCTCCCAGGCACGAAAACTTGACAATCCGAGCCTGATATGGTACTATAGGCCATCTAATTCACCTTTACATGCCTGGAGGCCAAATGTCCAAAGTCTATCTAGATGAAAATTTTATCCTGCAGCTACTACTAGTCGCCATGACCAAAGATCAAAAGTACGACTTTGGAGACCTTACTACCAGAATTATCCATGGCCCCAAATCTACCTGCGATGTCTTAGGAATTGGTAAGGGCATTTACTTCACAGCGTCAATCAATGTAACTTTAGTTGGCGAAGAACCAGCCCATATCTATCTTAAGCCCGTCAATATGAAATCTGAAGAATTACTGAGGATCGCCGAAATCGCCGCCGGAATCCTTGGGGATCGAGCCAAAATTACCCTCACTTATTAACAGACCTAACCCTCGCTTCACCGCGGGGGTTTTGTGTTTTCGGTTCGCCTTTGGTAGACTAGCCAAAAATCTTTTCGGCCGCCAACATCACGCCTTGAACTGTATCCACCGGCGTGTTGACCACCGACAAATTTTCGTCTTCGATACTGGGTTGGGTTCTGATGATCTTATCCGTCAGCACACATTTAAAAGTCAGTGGTCCCCAAACCTTCGCCATCTGTTCCTCAATAATTTTCTTCTTTATTTCCCGCTCCAACATTTCTTGTTGAAATCTGGAAGTCACCGAAATCGTCAAAGATTTCCCTTCCACATACACCGGCTCGACCAAACGAAGCATGCCGGCGAGTGACCCGTTACTTTCCGACATATGATGGAGAAAATTTCCCCAACCGGTCTTCACTTCATCCAGAGTAACTTTACTACCCTGAGTTTCTACTTTTACAGGATCTATCACCACTTCCACACTCTCTGTTATTACACTGACAGTCTTCATTACCTGGTCTTCAACGGGTTTCTTTTCCGGGGCAGGATTAGACACTTTTGGGCGGGACTCCTCTCCCGACCCACCAATACTAATCGACAATAATGCAATCTCTAAAGGCAAAAGTGGCAAGGGAGAAATCTTTATTTTGTCCGCCGCCATAATTAAAGCATCAATCAACAGCACTAATTTTTCCGGGCTCCGACCTTCGCGAACACACTGTTCCATCTCGCTCTTGGCCACTCCTAACAAGGTGGTCGCCAGAACACTGGCTTTGGTCCCCATTTTTTCCATTTCCTCAAAAGTTTGAATCACTTCATTTGTCTTTTGCTTCACGGCCGCATCCAAAAGCTTCTTCACCGAATGCTTTCCGGCCACTCCCAAAATGCGGCTGACCGAGCTACTGTCAATTTTTTTTCCAAAGGCGGCCAACTGCTCCAACAATTTATGACCTTCCCGAAAGCTCCCGTCGGTTGCTTCCGCTATCTCCGTCAGAGCCTCTTCATCGACCGTCATCTCTTCCCCTTTTACGGCCTTTAGCAGGGACTGCATCACTTCCGTGACCGTGGCTTTGGTAAAGTTTACCCTAGCACAACGACTGACGATGGTCTCCGGTACTTTTTGGGACTCGGTAGTACATAAAATAAACAGAGCGTGTTCCGGCGGTTCTTCCAAGGTCTTCAAAAGGGCATTAAAGCCGGCCGTGGAAACCATGTGCACCTCATCGATGATGTAAACTTTTTTACCGAGCTGGACTGGAGCCAAACGAACTCTTTCTCTCAATTCGCGGATATCATCTACCAGCCCGTTACTGGCGGCATCAATCTCGATCACATCCACGCTGCTTCCCCTCGCAATGACCAGACACGATTCACACTCACCACACGGTTCGGAGAAATCCTTGGTCTTCCCTTCATTACGGCGGCAGTTGACGATCTGCGCCAAGATTCTCGCCGTACTGGTCTTACCTGAGCCCCTCGGTCCGACAAAGAGATAGGCGTGCGAAATCTTGCCAGAAGACATAGAGGACGAGAGTACCTCGCGGACCGACGCCAGGTCGAGTTCCGAGATTTTTTTGGGCCGATAGGTTTGATAAAAACTCACAGTAACAACTTATTTGTTTTCACGCCTCATGTCAACTGGAAGAAATTTGCTCATTCCCGTTACTTGGACCGCTACAGAGTGCTATTCTCCAAAGTATGTGCCTAAGGGGTAGACCTAATAAAAAGCTATTAAGTCCACCGAAGAATAGGCGAAAAAAATCCCCCGCCAGGCGGGGGATAAATTAAAAAGCCATTATCAAACGGCAGATGGTCGTCTCCGGAGTGAGATCCCTTTCCAACAAAATACTACCATCATCACGGTAAGTTAACCTCACTTTCTCCTTGGAAAGATCCCAACTGATACTGCGACGAGGTGTCAAGGGAATACTCAACCTCCCCTTATCAAGAGTAAACCCCGCCACAATCTTCACCTCCGGCAGTACTCTGATATCTAAATCCATCGGCCGAGTATTGGGGGCAACATACGACGCAATCATTAACCGTTTGCCAAACAAATTTTCGACCAAATCCTTGGCCACCATTTCACAGTTCTCATAAGTGATAACGATTTTCTTCACTAGCTACCTCCTCGGAAATTCAAAGTGCTGGTCAGATTATAACCCGTTTTAGTCGTGGTGGATGCCTAAGAGGTGCAGTAGGCCGTGGCAGGCCAGAAACTCCAGTTCTTCGTCGATGATGCGGTTCCACTGCATCGCTTGCCTTTTGGCTTGCGGATAGCAGATCACGATATCCCCGAGACTTAAGCCATCCAAATCTTCCGGCATCTGTTCCCCTTCTTCTAACGGGAAAGATAGTACATCCGTCACTTCGTCTCGATTAAAATACTTTTTCTCCAATTCCTTAATCTTTCTCTCGCCTACCACACTGAGAGAAATCTTGACCTTACCGTCAAGACCTTGATCTACTAAGGTCTTCGTCAGAGCCGCTCTGACGCGCTTGCGGTCAAAGCTATATCGACTGTCGGCCTCGATGTCTAACTGTAGTTTTACCATTGGCTTTATTCTACCCCATTCTTTATTGTCACAAAAAAAGGCGCCTCATTTAGGAGGCGCCAAAAAAATTATTCCAATACCCAAAAGCGCTGGAGCGAACTCTGAATTCCTTCAATCGGAATCATCACTCGGTACTCGTTGATCGTAAACTTGTGCCCAATCTCCGGCGAAGGCCAGCCAGGCGCCGAGCAACGGGCTCGAATAGTCACCGAAGGTTTGTCCAGATTGGTAAAAGTGGCGATGTCGTAAACGAAGCCATTCTCATGGAAAAGTCCTTCTTCAATCCGGCTCACCACCCAGATCGGTCCGGCCGGTTTTTCGGGAACCGGTGTTGGCGTCGGGGTGACAGTCGGAGTTGGTGTCATCGTTGGTCTGGGGGTGGCCGTGGGCGGAAGCAAAGCCGGGGCCCAATAATGAGACAAATCTCGGAAACTTAGAAAAGCCAATCCGGCCATCACCAACAAAATCAGCATTACCAGCCCAATTTGAGCCGCATATTCGAAATATTTAGCCATTCAAACCTCCACCGAAAGTATTTAAGGAGCCACGATATGGGGATATTCTATCAGTTCTTTACCCGGGAAAATTACTCATCACCAGTTTTTGGACTACCGAACCATCTGCCTTACCCTTTAACTTCCCCATGACTGCGCCCATCAGGCGTCCGCCGGCCAAACCTGTTTCCGCCGCCACTTTCTTGATTTCGGTCAAAACTTCCTCCTCACCCATCATC
>JAHFKQ010000015.1:0-8848 GCA_023245265.1 Candidatus Collierbacteria bacterium | reverse complement strand
GTAAGTTTCTTCCTCCACTCGCTCGGGCGAACCGGCTTTTTGGAAAATTTCGATACCGTCTTTGCGTTTCTTGGCTTCTTTCATCAAGACTCGTATTACTTCTTCATCGGGTAACTCCCCGGCTTTGTAATCGACCTGGGCATAGGACAGCTCCGACAAAATAAGCTTCAAAATACGCACCAACCGGCTATCTCCCGCTTTTTGGGCGACTAACCGGTCGTTTTGGATTTGCGAATATAACATACTTCAGTATATTACTTGGTGAGACCTGCGTTTCGCTTGTTGCGTCTTCGAATTCTGGCCGACGCTTTGCGAAGCTCTGTCATCTTGATATTCTTTACAGTCGAAGGTTTGAGGAAGCCGGACATGCCAACCGCTCGAACCTTATCCAGGCCCTGATCTTCATAAGTTAGCTTTTTAAACTCACTTATGACTTGCTGTGTACTTTGTCCTTGTTTTCTTTTTACTACTAGTGCCACTAAAAATGCACCTCTCTTTCTTAAGTTATTTGCTTATTAAAATCGTTTTCTAGGTTACGCCACCCGGTTCGGTCTTTGTGCCTCCCAGAACATGGAGATGTTCGTGGTCAAAGTGGTTATAACCCGCTCCGTTGTTCACCAGCTTGTACCCTGTTTGATCAAGTTTTAGCTCATGTACCACGGAAAAAACGGCTGGCATCATTTTACCCCAGAACTCCCCTTTTGCGCTAGTGGCAACCTCTTGCTTCACTATATGGGATTTAGGCATGACCAACACATGAACCTTGGCTACAGGATACTTGTTTTGGATGCAGAGAAACTCCTCATTCTCCCAAACCTTCACGGCCGGTTCTTCCCCTGACACAATCTTACAAAAGAGACAGTCCGGAGCCCTCATAAGGGGTGAATCAACTTGATAACATCACGGACCGTAATCAGCACCATAAGCCCAATGAGGAATACCATACCTACAGAGTGGACATAACCCTCTATCCGGTTTTTAAGTTTCTTACCAATAATCATCTCAATCCCCAAGAAGAAGATGCGCCCGCCATCAAGAGCCGGGAAAGGCATCACATTTAGAATCGCCAGATTGATGGAAAGAATGGCCATAAACTGCAGCACCGCTACCCAGCCAATTTTATAAACTTGTTTGCTGACCTGGTAAATACCGATGGGGCCAGAAACATCTTTGGGCACCCCCTTACCGGTCACAATACCCCAAAGGACCGTTCCCAGATTGACAGCTATCTCTTTGCCCCAAGCCCAGGCTTCTTGCATTCCCACGACTGCTCCCCTGAAAGGTCTTTGCCAGATGGGATACATCTTCATTTCAATATTAGATAAGGCTACTCCTAAGGCACCTTCTCCGGCCGGAGGTGTCAGACGAGGCGTAATCCGGATGGATTTCTCCTGTCCCGTCTTGGATATAGTGGTTAGCTCCAGTTCTTTGCCTTTGTATGGTTCCACTTGCTTGATAAAACCATCAACGCCGCTAAAAGGCACCACTTTATTCTGATAAGTAATTTTCTTAATTTCACTCTCGACGGTTATCCCCGCCGCTTCGGCGGGCGTATTCTTCCCCACTTCCACCACGAACACCTTGTCCGTCTTGGTCGGAATACCGAGATAGGTATAGACAATTCCAAAGGCAAAAACACCCAAAATAAAGTTCATGATTACCCCGGCCAGCAGGACCGCTGTTCTCTGCCAAATTGGTTTATTAAAAAAAGCTTCGGGCGAGTTTGCCTGTACCGGATCATCCATATCTTCACCAAAAAGTTTTACAAAACCTCCGAGCGGTAACCAATTCAAACTAAAGAGTGTCCCTCTGCTGACAAAAAGACTCTTCGCCCGCGGTGGTAGACCAATTCCAAACTCTTCGACCCGCATCTTAAACAGCTTGGCTATCAAAAAATGACCCAGCTCATGAACCAGAATCAACACCGACAACATTAAAACAAAAACCACGATTTGCATCGTTTAATCTTACTACACCGCCATCACTTCTTTTTCTTTATCTCGGCTCATGGCCTCTACTTTTTCGTTATACTCGGCCGTGACTTTGTCCAGATCGGCCAGCAGCATATAAATGTCGTCTTCGGATACATCTTCTCTTTCTTTCAGGGCATCTATCTTTTCCTTCACATCTTGTCTGGCTTGGCGCATCATCACCTTACCCGACTCGGTTTTTTGTTTCAGGAGTTTTACAAAATCCAGTCTGCGGTCTTGTGTCAAGGAAGGGATCACAATCCGGATTAACTCCCCCGAAACCGCCGGTGATAATCTCATTTCATTATCTCCGATCGCTTTTTCGATCGCCCCCAAAAGACTTCTGTCAAAAGGTGTGATTACCAGCATGTTCGTATCAGGTGCCGTAATCGTGGCTACCTCAACGAGCCTCATCCAAGAGCCATAAGCTGGTACCATAATGCCGGCGACCAAATCGGGCTTGGCCCGGCCCACGCGGATAGTGGCAAAATCTGCCTCGACATTCTCGATCACTTTATTAAACTTTTGTCTTAGGAGTTGAATTAGTTCGTGCTCTAGTACCATATTGGTTATTATTTTAGCATTGATTACTTCCCGACCCCTTCATCGCTTCGGTCGGTACCAAATATTCGTTTTTCCACACTTCCCAAACCAGTCTGCCCCTCAGCCTCCAACTCTTCCACTGATTTCTGCCACGCAGATTTGACCGGTTCTTTTATTTTGGGTGTTTTTTTAGTGGCTTCTCTACGAGCTTCTTCTTGCTTTCTTTTTCTCTCGGCAATTGCTTTTTTCAAGGCCGCATCCTTTTCCGCAACCTCTCGAGAATAGGCTGCTGCCGCTTCTTCATTTGTCATATATGCCAATTTACCACAAAAAGGGCCTACCATCGGTAGACCCGTTGTTTTAAGCTTTTTCGCTAAACCACAAGGCAATCAAAATAAAGACCAACGAGACTGCCCGACCAATGATGGTAAAAAATATTCCCACACCCAGTACGACCAAGCCAACATCGGTAAACTTTCTGCCCAAAAGCTTCAACTTGACCTCCGTCCGGAATGTAAAAGTGATTTCTTGCCAACCCTTATTCTTTAACGCCCAGCTTGAATCTGGCAAAGCGGGTAACACGGATATTCTCCCCGGTCTTACCGGAAAGTTCCTTGACAAGCTGATCCATCGTCTTACTGCTGTCTCGAATGTAGGCTTGACCAAGTAATTCCTCGGTGTCTTTAGGATCCATCGAAACAATCTGCATGGCCAGCTCTTTACACAGGGTCTCAAACTCAGGAGTCTTGGCGACAAAGTCTGTTTCGCAAGCTACTTCGACCATCGCGGCGGCAGTGCCACCTCCGTGAGTGTAGCAATAGACTTTTCCCGAACTCACTTCACGATCGGCCTTACTCTCTGCCCGGGCCAAGCCCTTGGCGGTGATAATTGCTTTGGCTTTTTCCATGTCTCCACCGGCTTCTTCAATCGCCTTTTTGGCATCCATAATCCCCGCTCCGGTCTGCTCTCTTAACTCTTTGATTTTATCCATCATATATTTTAATTACTTTGTATTTTCTACTGCCTTAGCTTCTTTATTCTTTTTTAAGCCGTTTTCGATTGCTTGTCCCAGTTCTCGAACTACGATCTCCAGTCCCTTGGCCGAGTCATCATTCATCGGAATGGGGTAATCCACGAAGTCCGGGTTAGCGTTCGAATCGACAATGCCCACGACCGTCACTCCTCGACTGGAGGCTTCTTTGACAGCGAGCTTTTCCTTGTGGGTGTCAAAAACGACCACCACTTCAGGGGCTTCTTTTAAGGCGGCAATACCACCAATGTTTCTTTCCAGACGGGCAATTTCTTTGTCAAACATCACCTGTTCTTTTTTGGTGTATTTCTTCAGCTGACCGGCTTCTCTTTTGGCTTTTTGAGAGTTTAAGCGGTCGACAGTTTGTTTGACTTGTTTCCAGTTAGTGATCAGACCGCCAATCCAGCGTTGGGAAATGTAAGGAATGCCGAGTCTTTTGGCTTCGGCTTCGACCATCTGACGAACCTGGCGTTTGGTACCAACTAAAATAATTCTTTTACCACTGGCCGCCATCTCAGTTAGGATTTTGGTCGCGCGTTCCAAACCGGAAACGGTTTTCTCGAGATCAAAAATATGAATGCCATTTTTGGCTCCCCAAAGGAACTTCTTCATCTTAGGATTCCATTTCTTGACAACATGTCCGAAGTGAGATCCGGCTTCAAAAAGCTCTTCCAGCACATTCCCGGGTTTTACCTTTTCCACCTTAGCTTCTTTTACCTCAACCACCTCATCCACCGCTTTCACGGCTTTTTTGGCGACTGCGTTCTTCACGGAAGCTTTCTTAGTGACAGTCTTCTCCTCAACTGGTACCTCGACTTTAGCCACCTTTTTAGGGGCCGCCACTTTCTTAACTACCTCTTTGACCACTTTTTTGGTCTTGGTCACGACTTCTTTTTCTGCGGCTTTTTTGGCCATATATTTTTATCTCTATTTTTACCCGGGGACCTTTCAAGAGATTCATCCCCAAGGCTTATTTATAATTTAACTTGGCTATTTTAGCACAATTAGCCTTGTTTCTAAAGTACATCCGCCAAGTTCTCGTAGAGAGACACGATGGTCATAGGGCCCACTCCGCCCGGTACCGGCGTAATCAAAGAAGCCTTAGCCACGGCCGGAGCCGAAAACTCGCCCTTCGGGTAGCCCAAATCAATTCCTACAAAACCCTCAGGCACCATCTCGGCCGTAATCAGGTCACTCACGCCTGTGGCCGAAACCACACAATCAAAGTCTTTCAGCCGGTGTAGATCATCTTCTTTGTCAAAGCCCACCGGTGATAGCCCCAGGCTCTTCAAGCGCTCCATCAGTCTGACTCCCACGGTCCCTTGGTTCCCCACTACAGCTACATTGTCATCTTCATTCACTTTGAAAATTTCAATCAAGCGTTCGACCGCTCTCACCACCGCCGGAATGAACCTACTTTTCGGGTTTAAGCCGTCTACATCCTTCTCAGGCGCAATTGAGGACAATATTTGTTCAAGCTCGGCCTTATCCGCTCCCAAAATAGGTAGCTGGATCAAAATCCCGTCCATCGTTTCATCTTCGTTGGCCGCCATGAGCATCTCTTTCAGCTCCGCTTTGTTCTGAGCGTAAACCACCGAAACTACGGCACCTAACCTTTCCCCCATCTCCCGTTTGAGCCGAACATAGGCACTATCGTCCGCCCGACCGTCGCACTGGAAGATGACCAGGCTCTTGCCGAGCACCCGCTCGCTCTCTTCCAGGAACTCAGCCTCGCGCTCTGCCTGCTTCTTACCGTCAAAGATTACTTTTGCCATTTCTTAAGTATACCAAGACCGCAAAACCACCCTATAACTTGACATTTAGCCTCAAAGGTGCTAAACTACACCAGTCAATTCGCCCCACCTAGTGGGATCTCCTAGAGAAAAGGAACCTTAAAATGAAAAAAAATCTTGCTAAACTTTTCGTATTTCTATACCTTGGCATCATGCTATCTGTCCTGTTCTTTTCGATCTATGGGTTAATTGAATCGAAAAAAACTTTGGATGATATCACTTTAAGAGCCGGAATCTTGATCTACCGTATCGCTTGTGACCGGAATGTTACAGGAATAACCAGTGTTAAATACACCTCACATCACCGCCTGTGGAGTGAAGAACACACCTCAACTTATATCCTTTACGCGGATGGAGTCGAAATCGGTTCCGTCTCTAATGTATACACCGAAGATAAGGACGGGAATATCCACAATCTTCAAACCACCTGTAACCCCTAAATTTTTTTAAAGCCTGAGCCTCACTCTTCAGTGAGGCTTTTTAATGCCCAAAATCACCCTATAGCTTGACCATAAGCTTAATTTAGGCTAAAATCCACCCTACGCACGCTAAAAATATGTTAGGAGGACCTATGAATCGTTTCGTTTCAATAATTCTGTTGGTTCTACTGCTGATTGGAGCCTGGTCTATTTACCATTCCCCTGCAGCCATGGCCAATTTTGATTCCACCAAATCCCCGGTGATATATACCACAGAAGCAGGGAACTCCATTACTCTTGCTTGGGCATTTTTCGCCATCGCTGTCGCTGTGGTCTGGTTTGCCCTGGGTGTCTTACTTTCAAGTTTAGATCCCTATCTGGGTTATGTGTATTTCAGGTTCACCATCGAGCTCTTTATGATCCTCGTCTTGCGTCAAAAAGACTTCAAAATGCCCGATCGATCTCGAGAAGGTGGCGGAAGTGGGAAGACCAACCGGGTCGGTTAAATACCTATAACATTGACAAAATCCAGTGGCCAAAGTAGAATATCCAAGCTCTAAAAGCTGAATCTTGAAATTCCATTTCCTGTCAAGAGGAGACAAAATGAAAAGTAGTTTGAAAAAGGCACTCATTATGTTGGTGGTCCTTTCCCTCACTCTTGCCTGTGGTATCTCCAATACCGGCAAAGAGATTGTGACCGAGAATACTGCCCTCTATGACAAAGGCGTCACCATGGTGCGTGACTATCAAGTCACCGCCGCCGATTATTTCTTGGTTATCAACAGTTGCGCCGCCAAGATGGATCGCGCAGAAAAAACCGTGGAAAGCTATGCCGCCGCTGTCAATGCTAACACCGAAGCCTGGACCGGGAACTTCCGTGAACAACAGGCACAGTTGGAAGCACAGCTTGAAATGTACAAAGCGGCGATTGATCCTGCCACCGGCAAAATCGATCCATCAAAGCTTGACCTTGCCGCCTTAGCCCAGAATGGTTCCCTCCCAAGCGGTCTGACCGGTGGCCTTAATCTCTACTTCAATGCCGTCACTCAGGCCCCGCCCCCCGAAGTAAAAGTCGAGCTGTACCAATCACTACTGGACATTCAGTCGGAATGTTATGACTCCATCGTCTATATGGGCTCCAAAGTCAACGACAAAGCCGGGTTATACAATACCTGGCGCAGTCAAGTGACTGGTGAGATCGTGGCTAAAGTCTCAGCCACTGTCGGTTTCCCCATTCCGGACAGTCTACCCTTAGTCACCGGTAACAACGGTGTTGGTACCGATCAAATTCCATAGCTTGCTTTAATCTCACCAGTTTGTCTGGTGAGATTTTTTTTGCCTAAAAATGACCATCAAACCCATAACATTGAAGAATAGGGCCGATAATGATAAAATATCCAAGAAATCTACACACCTTGAAATTTTAGGAGCATATATGAAAAAGCTTAGTTTGTCGTTTTTGGGCTTGTTTATCTTACTGTTTACCTTCTCTCTCTTAGGTCCCACTCCGGTTCAGGCCGCTCCGGCAGACCAGAATGGACGGTGGTGCGGATCTACCGGGGAAGCCGATAATTATGGCTTTACCTTTGGCTTGAGCCAGCCACATTGGACCGTAAATGGAGAACCATTTGTATCTGCGGATGCAATTGATCAGGTTGATGTCATTCTTGACCGACTAAATGCAGATAACATTGCGAACACCATGATTCTTTTTATCAACGCCGAAGATGTCGCCGTCGGGCCTACTTGCGCCGGCTATTTCCTAAACTACATGATGCTTGGCAATGCCGAAGGACCCCGGGCTGATAATGGCTTCGCCTTTGTTTTCAACTTTGACAAAGCAACCAACAAGCTTCAAGTTCATTACTCTGTCGGTGGTAGCCTCAATGCCCTGACTTCACCTCATCTAAAAGAGTTGAAGCGTTTCGGCGAAGATACCT
The DNA here is from genome assembly GCA_023245265.1 of Candidatus Collierbacteria bacterium. Classification (GTDB taxonomy): domain Bacteria; phylum Patescibacteriota; class Microgenomatia; order UBA1400; family MFAQ01; genus UBA10133. The sequence goes on along the minus strand of JAHFKQ010000015.1, from coordinate 1,153 downwards.
ACGCTCAAACCGGCTCAATGGATACAGCTCTAATTGAAACCATTAAGGCCTTTGATGAGTATGCCAGACAACAGTACGAACCATATTATCCCCCAACTCCAGAACCTCAGGTGATTGTAAACCAAGACTACAATCAAACCTTCTCTCCATTACTACTGGTCTTTCTCTGCCTTTTGGCCCTTCTCCTATTTATAATCGTGGCTGCTGCACTTGGTTTATTCAGTAATAGTGGGAGTTCCACTTCTGATTACACTCCTCGCTATACCCCTGACTCAAACGACGGGAATGATACTCCAAGTTATCGCCCTTCGTCGAGACCATATTCACCAACACCAAGTCGTCCCTCATCACCACCACCTTCACGACCTTCAACTCCCAGTCGACCATCCTCACCACCTCCATCACGCTCCGGTGGTGGCAGCGGTAAGACCACTCGAACGGGATAAAGATCAACTTCCCAGCCCTCCACTCGGAGGGCTTTTTTTATACCTCTAAATCATCCCCCGTTCCTGCAAAGCATTTAACGCATCGGCCAGGACCCATTCCTTGCTCTGAGAAGCATCGATCACTTTCCAGATCTCCGGATAAAGCTGAGATAACTCCAAGTAAGCCTCTCGTACCCGGGCATGGAAATCCAATTTCTTCATATCGTACCTATCTATATCCGCACAGCCCTCTTTTCTCATCATGGCCAGTTCCGGCGCCAGATCAAAGTGTAAGACCAGGTCCGGCAAGAGACCTTTGGTAGCCAGCTTACTTATTTCCATAATGATCGCCTTGGGCACTTTCTCTGAGCCTTGATAGGCATAGGTCGAAAACCAGTACCGGTCAAGCAGCACTCCTTGGGTCTCGGAACTGCCCGCCAGAGTCGGGATGATCTCTTGACTGACCAAGTTAGCTCTCGAGGCACTGTAGGCGAATAAAGAGGCCACCGGGTCTATTTCCATATTTGGATGCTCCTGCACTGCTTCCCGCATCAGATCCCCAAAATCGGTCCCTCCGGGTTCTCTCAGTAATCTCCAACCTGGTAAATGCGAAATTATCCCTTTGATGGCCGTCGTCTTCCCGACTCCTGACCCACCCTCCACTACCACGAAAGGTTTACCATTCCGAAACTTTTCCGTCATGCCGGTATCTTACCTAATCTCACTAA
>JAHFKQ010000061.1 GCA_023245265.1 Candidatus Collierbacteria bacterium | reverse complement strand
AAGGAGGGAGAGGAACAAAACCAAGCAGACTGCCCAACCGGGAATAGGTGAGAGCAATGCCTATGAAAACAATAGATAAAGAAGTGATGGTAAGAATCAAGCCGGGGCGACTACGGAAGAAGGGTGATCGGCGCGTACGAATGAGAAAAATGACTAGAACCTCGGTAATCAGAGATTCGACAAACCAGCCGGTTTGAAAGAGGGCGGCGTTGGCTTTAAAGACAAAAATCATGATGCCAAAAGTAGCAAAATCAAAGAGAGAGCTCAGGGGACCAAAGATATACATATAGCGCTTGATTAAATCTAGGTCCCATTTTTTGGGCTGGTGCAAGTCTTCGGGGTCGATGTTATCGGTGGGAACGGCGAGTTGGGAAAAGTCATATAAGAGATTTGTCAGAAGGATTTGAGAGGCAGTCATGGGTAAAAATGGAAGGACAAAAGAGGCGGCCGCTGCGGAAAACATATTACCAAAATTGGAGGAAGTGCCCATAAGCACATATTTAAGAGTGTTCGCGAAAGTCTTGCGCCCTTCCATAATACCTTCGGCAATAGTATTAAGGTTTTTACTTAATAGAACTATGCTAGCCGTGTCTTTGGCGACATCGACAGCGTTATTGACACTAATGCCACAATCGGCTTCATGAAGCGCCGGAGCATCGTTGGTGCCATCACCCAAAAAGCCGACCGTATGTCCGCCGAGTTGAAGTGCGTGGATGATCCTGACTTTCTGATCAGGAGAAACGCGGGCAAAGAAATCCATTTGAGGAGCAACAGCGGCAAGCTCCGCATCGGAGAGTTTGGCAATAGCCTCTCCTAAGATAAATTTTCGGGATGGGACACCTACTTTTTCACAAATATGTTGTGTGACTACCTCATTATCTCCGGTAATTACTTTAATACGAACACCTAAATTCTCTAAAAGTTTAAGAGTTTTGGTGGCTTGAGGTTGAGGGATGTCCTGAAAGGTAAGAAGCCCGGTGAACGAAAGACCTTTGATATCGGCAAAGGAGTAACTTTTTTGAGGGGCCACTTTTTTTTCGGCGACGGCAACAACTCTGATACCTTGGGTATTGAAAGACTGAATTTGAGACAATATCCGGCGTTTTTGGTCACTGGTAATCCGGCAGTGGAGAAGAATAGCCTCAGGTGAACCTTTGGCAATAAACGAGAGACCGGAGGAAGACTTAACGACCGAAAACATGGCACGGAGATCGAAACTAAAGGGACTGAGCATGACAGTGTGATATTTTTCCGGCACTTGGAAGCGATTTTCTGAAGCATGATGGAGAATGGCTGTATCAATATTATTGATGGTGGATTTGGAGTGTTCGGCTTCGCTGTTGCAGAGTAGGGCGAGAGTAAGCACACGATCATCTTTTTGACCGGACGCATCGAGATAGTCTCTGAGAACAATTTTGCCTTCGGTAAGAGTGCCGGTTTTATCGGTACAGAGAATTTCCATATTACCCAGATTTTCAATAGCAATCAGTTGTTTGACGACGACTTGGTGTTTGGCCATTTTCCGTGCACCATAGGCCAGACTGACGGTGACAATGACCGGAAAAAGTTCCGGGGTCAGACCCACCGCAATGGCTACCGAAAAAAGTAGTGAATCGATAGGTGGATGCCCCAAGAGATAATTAACTAAGAAAAGAAAGACACTCATGACGGTGATAATCTTTACCAGTAAGTAAGAGTATTGAGTCAAGCCTTTTTGGAATTCCGTTTCGGGACGAGAAACTGTCAGATTGGCACTAATTTGGCCGAAACGGGTGTGTTTGCCGATAGCAGTGACGATGCCTTGGGATTTACCGGAAATAACCAAAGTGCCCATGTATGACAGGTCGTTTTCTTTTTTGATGACCGGGAGCGACTCACCGGTGAGAATAGCTTCGTCAACTTCGAGATACTGGGTATTTTGTAGGACAAGGTCGGCGGGAATAATTGAACCTGAGGAGAGGAGAACGACATCGCCGACTACGACATCCCTCACCGCGATTTCCAAGGGGTGACCATTCCTGAGGACGAGAGTGGTGAGAGAAATTTTATTTAAGAGGTCCGCAATCGTTTTTTCGGCGGCATATTCGTTCCAAAAACCCATGGCAAGTGACACGCCCATCATGATGATGATGACCAAGGAATTGGTTCGTTCACCTAAGTAAAAGGCAGTACCGGTTGCAAAAAGTAAAACATAAAGCAGGGGGTTTTTTAACTGGCGAATAAAAATCCTGAGACCACTAAATTTTTGAAAGACCAGTTCATTTTTCTCTTTGAGAGACATAGTTTATCTTAAACCGATTAGCGATCTTCTGTGCAATTTAAGAGGTTAAGGAGTCGAGAAAGTGTATTCGGAAGTTGTGACCGGCCTGCCGTTTATGTCAATAATTAAGACATATTTATAGAGTGTTCCGGGACTTAGTTCCTCTAGACTTATCAAATGATTAGTCTGAGCAGAAGCTGAAACAACTAAGGTCTTGGAAAGACCCTCCGTAAAGCGGAGAGAGGTTTTGGCTGGCCGTTGAGTGGAAAAGGAAATTAGAACTTGGGTAGAAGAAAGTGGAGTGATAAGAGGTGGAGTCATAATTTCCGAGGCTTTGATACGAGTTTCTTGGGAAGAGGTCACTTGCTGAAGGATTGAGGGAAGCAGAGTAACTAAGGAAAATATGACTAAGACGGGAAGTAGAACGGCAAATGCCGACCGGAGCGGAATACCCCAAAGCTTGTGAAAATATATTTTGGATTGCTGAGCTTCTTTAAAAAGAAAGAGTTGGTCTTTGGGGAAAAAATCTCCGTGATGATTGGGACAAGTAAAAACGGTAACGGTTTGGGGCACCGAGTCGTCTTTGATGCTCGGCATCGGCTGACCGCATTTAGAACAGTTTGGTGTCGAAGTAGACAGAGCGTGGCTTTTAGGTAGAACAGAGTCGATGTTTCTGGCGGTTTCTAAGGTAAGGAAGTTGGCAAGATATGGTTCGAGCAAATGGCCGCCACAATTAAGACACTCACTCAGAGAGTGGATTTGACCATCCGAAGTTTCGATTTCGATGGTGGAGAGAGGCCGGTGACATTGGGGGCAGTCCATAATTCATTCTAGCAAAAAGAAAGGGGCTCAATTCTGGTACACTGAAAAGTATGAGATTGAAGTTTTTGGGAGCGGCTCAGATGGTAACCGGGTCCTGTTTCTTTTTGACCGGAAAACAAACCGGGTTGATGGTGGACTACGGGATGTTTCAAGGAAAGCCCGAAGAGATGGGAATGAATTCGGTAAAGCCAGATATTGATTTTGGAAAACTATCGGCGGTGGCCCTGACTCATGCTCATCTTGATCATTGTGGTCGTTTGCCGATGCTAGTCGGCTTTGGTTTTACCGGGCCGATATACATGACTGAGGCGACAAAGGCCTTGGCAGAATTGGTCTTGTTTGATGCGGCTAAGATTTCCAAAGAAGATAATTTGAAAGGGATTTTGTACACCGATGAAGATGTGATTGAAGTCATGAAACAGGTGGTGCTGGTGGACTATGACAAGCCATTTATGGTCGGAGATTTTGAATTAACTTTTTTGGATGCCGGACATATCTTGGGATCGGCCAGTATTATTGTGGAGGAGAAGGAGACCGGTAAAAAAATTGTCTTTAGTGGAGACCTCGGTAATAGTCCGGAGCCTTTGATAGCACCAACGGAAACAATTAAGGAAGCAGATGTGGCGGTAGTAGAGTCAACTTACGGAGATGAAGTTCACGAGAGAAGAGATGAGATGGACCACTTGACAGAATTTGTGAATCAAGCCGAAAGAGAAATGGCCACGGTTTTGATACCTTCTTTTTCGATTGAACGGTCTCAGGAATTACTCTACATCTTTGATCAATTAAAAAAAACCGAAAAAATTAGCAAGGAAATTCCGATCTTCTTGGATAGTCCGATGGCTATTCGAGCAACGGAGGTATTCCGAAATTTCCCGGAGCTTTACAGTAAAGCGCTTAAACTTCAGGCCAGAACCGACGACCCTTTTGATTTTCCGAATTTGATTGTGTGTGACACTATTGAGAAAAGCAAACAGATTAAAAACCACGAAGGGGCGAAAGTCATTATCGCGGGAAGTGGCATGATGACCGGTGGTAGGGTAAT
>JAHFKQ010000060.1 GCA_023245265.1 Candidatus Collierbacteria bacterium | reverse complement strand
AACGCCCCAGAGTTTCTCTGCCAAAAATTGATGTTTGATAGATCTGTCCAAGTCGGTGCCGCGGTACCATTGGAAGTTAGGAGTTGTCCTGTCGTTCCCGCAGCACTTACCTCCATCGAGTCGGCATCAGTCCAAACAATTCCCCCATTGACTGCCGTCATATTTTTATTTGTGCCTCCATAAGCCAAACCAATGAGAGACCCATTCCAAGTCCCGGTCGTAATTACTCCGGTATTGGCGGTTACCACTAGTCCATTGAATCCTGTCGCATTAGTAATCGCCCCCGGATTGGAAAAGTTCAAACCATTTAGATAGGTGGCGTTGAATGCACTTGAGGCTGTTGCCGCATTGCCCGAGATATTGATGGAGTAGGTGCCCGTATTAATTTTCGAAGAAAAATCTCCCGCCGATAAATTACTGGCTGATAGACCGGCAATCGTTGTGGGCGTTACTCCGGTGATTCTTCCATATGCGTCAGTGGTCAGTACCGGAATCGACAAAGCACTGCCATATGTTCCCGCCGAGCCGGTGGCACTCAAACTCAAACTCAGAGTACCACCCAACGACAGCGAGCCACCACCCGACAGTGGCGAATTCGTATTGATGGTGACCGCTGAATTAGTGAGCGAACTATTTCCGATATTTGTCAAAGTATTCGAAAGACCGGAAATAGTTTTGTTACTCAAACTCTCGGCACTTGAGGCGGTGATAAAGCCGTAGGAGTTATCCCAATTAATATTTCCGTCTGAGATGTATCCACTATTATTTGTCCATTGAGAAATATTGGCGGTCGTAAAGTATGATGGACCTAAGCTTGGTAAAGTACCGGTCACCGTAATTCCCGAACCGGAAGCCGAAACCGTGTTTATTCCTCCTCCTAAAATATTTAAGTCGCCGGTCAAGGTATTGAGTGTCGTGATTCCCCCTGTTCCCGTTCCGCTTCCGGCCGGACCAGCCGGTCCAGTCGCTCCTGTATCCCCTTTATCTCCCTTATCTCCTTTCGGCCCTCCGGATGGACCCGTCGGTCCTGCCGGACCTTCCGGTCCCGGTGGACCCTGCGGACCAGAGACCACTGTCACACCGGCGGCTGTGACTCCGGGACCAGGCTGAGAAATAACCGAGAGTGAACCTTCGGCCGGATCTTGTCGTACTTGAAAAAAAGACGCTACCGTACCGACGCTATTCAGTGGAATTACCGGCGGAGCTTCATCCGTCGTCGCTGCCAGCACACGACTGTCGGGCGTACCTTCCATATTTAGATGGAGTTTTAAGATCTCTTTCGCAATCAAAGAGGCCGTGGCATCCGGTTCTTTCAAGGCATTTTCGATCTTCACGGCGATCATTTTGCCACGCGTATCAAATTTACCCAAAATCTTTTTATTGGTAGTTAAGGTCTGCATTTCAAACTCTCCCACGAGTTTTCCCCTGCTCACTCTCCCAGCAATTAGTTTTACCGGCATCGTCGTGCCATCCGGTAGAGTGATACCTGTCACCCCTCTGATAATAAGGGTAGCGGTTTCTTTAACTCCTTTTTTGGAAATAAAAACATCCACTTTCCCGTCATTTTCTCGCACCAATCCCGAATCCCCATTTTGGTACAAAAGCTCTGTCTCCCCCTGGAGTCTTTCGGCCGAAATTACTCCATTTTCAATCCTGGCATACGAAAAGGAGCCGTCAGAGCGCAAGACGGTTAACAAAAACGGTTGGTCCAGACTACTCTCTTCCAGTATTGCCGCCGACAGCTCGGTCACCGTTCCCGCTGCGGCGGGCGCTAAAGGGGCACTTCTTTTGGCTTTTACCCGCCCCAGCACCAAGATTACCGAAAGAGTCGTCAAAAACAAAAAGAGTATCAGTATGGTTTTGATCGAACGGTTAAACTGTTTGCCGGTGACGGGAGGCGGGGTGTTCATTTCACTCTTCCTTTCTATTCTTGGAAAAGACAAAGGAAAATGACACGGTCAAGACGGCTATCGAAAGTAGAAAGAGAACGATCATCAGTCCGGACCGGCTGACATTTAAGATCTCAAATATAGGCTCGGATACAATGACTGTCCAGCCTAAATCTTTTGATTTGGTTGACCTAAATAAAGCATATTTTCCCTGTCCGTCATAGCCTATCTCTGCACTAGTAGCCCTCGACCACATCAGATTTGTCGTATCATCCTCGGAAATTTTTTCTCCGATCAACTCTTTGTTTTGTTCTATCAACCAACGGCCTTTAACATCGACCAAGGATACTTTTTGATCCTGCTCGGAACTCGCGATATCTTGCAGACGGTCTCCCAAAGACTCCAGATTGACCGTGGCCACCACCGCTCCCAAAATTGACCCCCCTTTTTCGATGATCGGAGTAGCCAGTAAAACCGAACTCGAAGGGATTTCGATCACCGGCTCAATGGTTCGGGAAAAATACTTATTGTTGCCCATCACATTTCTAAAAAAGAGATCGGTAGCGTAACTTGTCCCTTGAATTTTTGTCGAGAATGGATAGGAAGAGATGGCCTCGCCGTCCTTGTTGAGAATCATCACCACCCCCATATCGTTATTATTCTTGAAAATAGCTTTGGTAAAACTATCCATGCCTTCTTTGTCACCCGTCTTAAAGGCTTTTTGAAATAACTGATTCTGAGCAATACCGTCCAGAGCCGAAAAGCCACTGAGGACTACGCTCTCAGCTGTCAAACGGCCAAAATCGGCTTTGTCGGCCAAGTTACGGTTGGCATCTTGGAGTAAGATCGACTGCACAATCGTAATCAACACCACTACTAAGGAAAAAAACATCAAAACGGTGCCAAACATCCGAAAGACCATGGGTCTATCCGTTTCAAACTTTCTTTTAAAAGTTTCCCAGGAAGGTAAAATCATCCCTATCATCCCGGTCAGTAAAACAAAAAACGATCTGTCCCAATAATTATTGTTTGCATAATGAAGCGCCAAAATAGTAAGCAGCACCCCACAAAACGCTGAGAGCCATTTGAGTACTTTTCTATCCCAGAAGTTACCATAAAGCGCGACCAAGATAAAGGAAATAACAAATAAAATCCAGATCCACTTAAAACCATCAAGCAGTGTCCAAAGTCCTCCGGCAATCGGTGAAAGTCCCGAATCGGCCGGATAGTAGACAAAAATTAAGGCCGTACCGATAAAAAGTCCTTGAATATAAAGACTATAAGCGACCGAGGAACGCACCGCCGTGGCCGCTTCCAGCAAAATCACCACCCCAAACAGTCCGTATATCAAGACCCCATCAATATCCTTACCCAAAAACAAGATCCAGGCCAACCCGGCATAGGTTACCGCCAAGATCAATCTGAAATAATTGCTCAGATTCCGGTAACGGACAAACTCATCTTGGATCATATCTGCCACGATCAGGCCCAATCCGGAAAGAATTAAGGCCACCTTGATCGGTGTGAACCATAAGGCAAATCTGCCCACCAGTAAGAGGTCCACCTGCTTGGAGTGCAAAAACATGGCAATCCCCAGAATCATGGAGCTCAGGCCGATAAACCAATCAAACAATCTCGGGAAGCCCACTCTTTCTTCGAACCAAAGCTTCAAAGTATATAGTGGCGGCTCACCCCCGAGCTCTTCCAGACTTTTACCAGCTCTTGGCAGAGGTAGCACCAAAGGGGCAGGCTCTTCCGGCTGGGCCAGTTCCTTGGCCTCGGCCACCATCTTTTCAACCAACGACTTGCTCTCGAGCTTTTCTTTATCCGGCTCACCCCCTAAAAACTTATCAATTTCGGCCTGTGGAATTCGAAACTTGCCCCTACCAATTCGGATGGATTTAATGTCTCCATCCTTCAAAAAACCATAAATACTATTGCGCGAGTACCCCAGGAGCTTAGCCGCCTCCTCTACCGAGTAATTTTTTTCCATTTTTTATCAGTCTGTAACAATTATTACAAGTATCTGACTTCACTGTAAATCGCTTTTTGGCTCATGTCAAGTCGGCAGAACATGCTATATTTGACTTGTGGCCAACGAGACTGAAAATCCGACTCAAGAACTTCCCGCAGACACTTCTATGTTGGGACCAAATGTTGACGCGGCCGTTAATAAGTACCTTCCCTATCTACAAGAGATTCAAAAAAAACTTCTCACTCTTCTCATTGTCATTGTGGTCTCTGCCCTTTCCGGTTTTTTCTACTACCAGCGCATTCTGGTTTTCTTTCTGAAACTATTTAACCTCAAGGGCATCACCATCGTCATGTCCTCCCCTTACCAGTTTATTGACCTTTCCATCAATACCGGTATCGCCACCGGCGTCGTCATTGCCTTTCCTTTA
>JAHFKQ010000014.1 GCA_023245265.1 Candidatus Collierbacteria bacterium | reverse complement strand
ATATATAAGGTGTTGAAAGATGAAGGAGTGCCAATGGATCCGGAGAACGGCCAAACCGTTGATACTGCCAATACTTGGGTAATTCATTTTCCCGTTAAGTCTCCCGATGGAGCTGTTACCAGAAAAAGTTTCACCGCGATACAACAATGTAATTATTGGCTCCAGAATAAGATTAATTGGACCGAGCACAACCCAAGTGTAACTATTACCTATCACCCGGACGAAGTCATTGATTTGATCAAGTGGGTGTGGGAGCATAGGAACCTAATTGGGGGAATGTCCTTCTTACCGGCTTTCGATGCGGCTTACTCGCAGATGCCTTATCAAGAGGTAGAAAAGGAAGAATACACCAGAATCAAAGCCAGTTTCCCGGCCATTGATTTTAGTAAGCTCTACCGATATGAAGAAGAAGACTATACAAAGGCCGCTCAAGAATTGGCTTGTGTAGCTGGATGTGACATTGACCCGACCGAGGGCAGGACTTAAACGGCTAACCGCCGTTTAAGGGCCGGGGACAGCGGCCTATTAATAAGGATTTGACAAGCGCAAGAAAGTGATATTAAATGATAGAAGGTAATTGTGATTACTATCAGTCTTTTGTTGACATTGCTAAGTGTAAGTTCCTGCGGCCTTTTCCCTTGATATCGCACTATTTTGACTTCCGAGGTGACTATAAAGCTGATGATTTCCGTTCGAACGGTTGGCAATGGAATAACTTTATAGTTTTTCTATATCGGAGTATATCAAAGCCAATTAAGTTGGGATGAAAGCAAAAAAAGGCTTGGTTTATGTCTTTGAGGGAAACGGTAAAGGAAAGACCTCAGCGGCCCTGGGAGTGGCTGTTCGGATGCTGCTAATAAGCAAAAAGGTGGTCTGGATATCCTGGTTCAAATCACTGAAGTGGCCGGTAGCCGAGTCGCATCTAAGTGAGGTATTCCCAACTGCTTTAAAAATGTACTGGGCCGGTGAAGGTTTCTATATCAAGAAGGCCAAAGAGAAGAACTTGGTGGCCGGAGCGGTAGCGAGGGACACGGCCCGCCCGAGAGATCACCGGCTGGCAGCAATAAATGGACTAAAAATTGGCCGGCAGACATTAAAGCTCAAAAACCCGCCGGATTTACTAATATTGGACGAGATTGTAAAAGCAGTAAATGAAAAGCTCCTGTCGGAAAAACAAGTGTTGGATCTTATTAAGACGAGAGGTAAAACACATTTAGTTTTGACCGGTCATGACTGCCCTTCAGGGATTCTTAAGGCGGCCGATTTGGTAACCAAAATGGAAAAAATCAAACATCCTTATGACAGTGGGCAGTTAGCTCTAAGGGGTTTGGATTATTAGGTTCGGTAATCTCTTTAAATAATTGGTATAGTTAATTATGCCTATTTTGGGTAAGGAAACGGAACGCCAACTAACACCAGACGAGATCGCCTTGCGAGAAATTGAAGGATATCTCGATAAGGTCGAACACCAAACCGAAACGCAACGCCCTCAAGGGGTTCCGGTGCAAAGTCCTCAGTCGGTCAATGTGAATTCACAAACAGCGATCACTACAGCCAGTCCGGGACAAACAACCGAAACGACAGCACCTAAGATTATCTTGCCGCTAAACCAGCCGGATGTTGAAGGCGGAATGAAAAAAGGGGTGGTGGATGGATTAAGATGGCTTTCCGAGTGGTGTGTGATGATGATTAAAAAGTATCCCGGCCGGGTATTTTACCTGCCACCCCAAATAAATAAATGATTGACTTCAATTTTTGGATACAGTATTTGTTGGCCATTATGCTGGGGCTGACGCTTTTGGGGGTAACTATCGTGGGTTTTTGGATGCTGTTTGTCCTTTGGATTAGAAATCGAAACAGGGAACAGGTAAGTCTGGATTTTGTCTTACTAGAAATCGCGGTACCGAAAGATAATGAAGTCAAAGTGGATGCGGTAGAGCAGATGTTCGCCTCGCTTTTTTCATTAAAAAAAGGAGGTTTTTGGCAGAAGTTTGAACCTCAACAACACTTGTCGCTCGAGATTGTCGGTCGTAAGGAAGATATCCGCTTTTATATTTCTTGTCATAAAAAAAATGTCGAACTGGTCGAAAAACTGGTTTCCGGAACCTACCCGGGGACACATGTCCGGCAGGTCGAAGAATACAATATTTTTTATAAAGACACCAAGGTGGAGTTTGCCGAACTGGCCTTAAAGGGAGAAAGTTTTAAACCGATTAAATCTTTTAAAGAACTTCCGGTTGATTCCTTGTCAGCGATTACTTCAGCCATGGCCAAGTTTGGTGATAATGAAGCGGCCGCGATTCAAATAATCGTCTCTCCGGCGGATTCTGCCTGGAGCAAAGCCGGCCTAAATTATGTCGCAAAGCTGAAAAAGGAGGAGTCCGATCCGGAAAAGGCTAAGTTTAAAATGAACCCCCAAGATATGGAGGCGATCATGAACAAATGTGCCAAAGTAGGCTTCTTGACCAGTATCAGGGTAATAAGTGTGGCGCCCACGGCAGAACAAGCCAAGGCTAATCTCAGTAATTTAAAAGGGACTTTTTCGCAGTTTGCCAGTAACCAGAATAGTTTTTCCGGGAATAAGATTTGGTTTAAACAGTCTTTTATGTTGGATTTTATTTACCGCTATCAAAACATGTGGGGGCTAAATGCGGTCCTTTCGGTAGATGAACTGGCGACTGTTTGGCATTTGCCCAATAAAACAATTGAAGCCTCTCATATCCATTGGCTCACAGCAAAGACGGCACCGGCCTCAGGGGCTTTCCCCGAGTCTGGTTTGTGGTTAGGTAAGTCCATTGACCGAGGTCAAGAGCGGAATATCTTTATGGGCGAGACGGACCGGATGAAACACTTGTATATCATCGGCCGAACCGGCACAGGTAAAACCGAGCTTTTAAAATCGATGATTATCCAAGATATGCGGGCCGGTAACGGGCTATGCTTTATGGAACCACATGGAGACGGCATCGAGGAACTTTTGGAGCTGGTGCCACCCGAGAGAGCCGAGGATGTAATACTTTTTGATCCTTCGGATAAAGAGAGGCCGGTGGGCCTTAACCTACTGGAAGTAGCTAATTATGATGAGATGCATATTGTCGCTTCCTCGATTATCAACTTGATGTACAAGCTGTATGATCCGCATCGCACGGGAATGGTAGGTCCTCGTTTTGAGCATGCCATCAGAAACGCGATGCTAACTTTGGCCACAGTACCGGGAGCAACATTTGTGGAGGTTAATAGAGCCTTGACCGATCAAAAATATGTTCAAGAGATTTTACCGAATGTAAAAGATCCGATTGTCAAACGCTACTGGACGGACCAGATAGCTCAAACCAGTGATTTTCATAAATCGGAAACCTTGGATTACATTGCGTCCAAATTTGGCCGTTTTGTTACCAACGAAATGATTCGAAATATTATTGGCCAGTCAAAAAGTGCCCTTAACTTTAGAACGGCGATGGACGAAGGAAAGATTGTCTTCTTGAAACTAGCCAAAGGACTCTTGGGAGAAGAGGACTCAAACTTCTTGGGAAATGTCTTGGTGCCGAAAATTTTGGCGGCGGCATTATCCAGACAGGAACTACCCAAAGAACAGAGAAGGCCGTTTTATCTTTATGTGGATGAGTTTCAAAACTTCGCCACGCCAGATTTTGCCCAGATGCTGTCTGAGGTGAGAAAGTACGGTATAGGTTTGGTTCTGGCTAATCAATTTGTGAGCCAGATTGATGAGCAAGTGAGAGACGCCATTTTTGGAAACTGCGGTACTTTGATGACTTATCGGGTTGGGGTACAGGATGCGGCGATCTTAGCAAAAGAGTTTGAAGGAGTTTTTAACGAAACCGATTTGGCCAACATTCCGGCCCAAAATATTTATGTCAAGACTATCGTGAACGGAACTCCAACCAGACCCTTTTCGATGAATGTGGGACGAGACTTAAAGTCCGAAAAAGCTCAAGGGAGTGCGGAAATTTCCCGTATGGTGAAAGAGCTTTCTAGGTTGAAATATGGACGAGATGTCGAAGAAGTTCGAGAAGAAATTGAACACAGATCGAACTTGTAGTGAGGAATGCGGTAAAATACCGGTAATCGGGTCGATAGCTCAGCTGGTTAGAGCGCGAAGCTTATACCTTCGATGTCCCTGGTTCGAATCCAGGTCGACCCACAAAAATGAAAGTTGTAACTAAAAAAACCCCGAAAATTAAGGTCAAACAAGACCGGCTTTTGAGAGTAACTCAGCCGGAGGAGGAACTAAAGGACTATTTAGGCAATAACTGGCCTCAAGAAATGGTTATTAGCGGTAATTTGGATCTTGGAAAAACCGGGAACCCGGTCACAATTTACTTTGAAGACGAAATCACGGGTGAGCAACTAGAGATTTCGGGAGTCAAGAACGCCTTTGTAATCTTGGAAGATACCCGAAAAACGACCTCCGGCTGGTTGGCCTTAGCGGTGGGATCAATCGAAAAAATGGGAGATGTCTTGGGCTTTTTATCCCAAACAACACTGGAAGCAATCAGAAAGCTAACGAAAAGAGGTTAGCTTAGAGGTCGACGATCTTAGGCTTGTCTTTGGCCGGTTTCTCGGAAATAAACTCCAAGTACTTTTCGGTAGTAGACAGTCTTTTGTGGCCAACGAGCTTGCTGATGTAGACCAAAGGACTACCAGAGGTGAGCTGTTGGGCGATAAAAGTGTGTCTTAAGTCGTTGACTTTAGCATTCTCGATACCGGCGACATGGAAGTAACGGTCCAGGTTGGAACGGATATTTCTGATTAAGAAAGAGTTTCCGGTCTTGGTGATAAAGACATTGGTGTTGGCGCTCTTCGGGCGGATGGTTAAATATCGATCCAGAGCCTCTTTGGCCGGTTGGTTGATAGGAATGATGCGCTCAGGATGAGATTCGTAGGCACGAATGGTGATCTGGTTGGTAGAAGCATCGACATCGGAGATCTTCAGATTGGCCAGCTCGGAGATACGCATGCCGGTTTGAAGTAACAGCTCGACAATGGCGGCCATACGGAGATCTTCACGGCAAGCATCTCGAAGGGCTCGATACTCAATCTTGTTGAGGAGTCGGGGAGGTTTGATGTCATATTTGGGGTGGGAAACACCAGTGGAGGGGTTCTCGGAAACCAAACCCTGAGAAAGAACAAAAGAGAAGAAGGACTTAATAGAGTTGATTTTGCGAGAAATAGACTTGGTAGTGTAGCTTTTTTCGGCCAAATTGGCCTTAAAAGCGTCAATATTGTCTTTGGTGACCTCATTAAGGACGAAAGCGTTGGTCTTACCAATAAAGTCGGCCAGTTGTTCTATGTCTTTGGAATAAGCTAAAATGGTGGCAGAAGCTCTGCCTTGCTGGGCAAGGTGGGCCTTGAAAGCCGAGATGGCTTGGCTGATATTGTGTTCGGTGTTTTCCATTTTTATACAATGTTTATGATGTTCGTCTCTAATTATAACACTCTAGGTCTAGTAAATGCAAGTAGCAAGCCGTAAGCCCCCGGAAGGACAAAAGAGAGGCTGGCTAAAGGTAGTAGTCTTGATTTTAGCTTGGTTAATTATCATTTCTCTGGCTAGAGATGTTTGGAAAATCAGGTCCGGATTTAACAGAATAACAGAGTCCCAAACGAGGTTAGAGGTTGAAGAAGTCAGAAATGCCGGGTTGAAGGAAAAACTAGGTTTGGTGATGACCGAGAGCTATAAAGAAAAATTAATCAGAGAGAAGCTGAATATGCAAAGAGAAGGAGAGGTCTTGATCGTGATGCCTAAAAAGGAGGGCGTGGGCACGAATGAAAGTGGGGAAACAGAGTTTGTTGAGCCTAACTGGGAGAAATGGTGGAACTTGCTTAAATGAGCCAAATTGGATCTCAAACAGGGTTGCGGGGCTAGGGTTCCGCCCCCTAGTTAAGCGAGATTATGAGCCTCGCAAGATACTTACCTTCCCCCCGCAAATAACGAACACCCATATTTTATCACTTTTGAACCTAGATGACAAATATTGTGACTAAGAGGAGCGTTAAAATGGTAGAATGTAGAGGTTCAACTAGGCAGGGTAGCTCAGTGGTAGAGCAAGGTCTTCATAAGGCCGAGGTCACGGGTTCGACCCCCGTCCCTGCTACTAATCAATTTATTAGATACAATTGACCCATGAAGAAAAGAATTTTGACCGGAGATAGACCAAGCGGAAGACTACACCTGGGGCACTTGGTGGGGTCTCTAGCGAACCGGGTGAAGCTTCAAGATGAGTATGATCAGTTTGTCCTCATTGCCGATGTCCAAGCCTTGACGGATAACTATGAAAACCCCGAGAAGGTAGCCGGTTCAGTCCGAGATCTGGTTCTGGATTATGTGGGGGCAGGGATTGACCCTCAGAAGTCTACCATTGTGCTTCAATCGCAGATCCCGGCGATTGCCGAGTTGACGGTCTTTTACCTCAATATGGTTAGCCTGAACCGAGTTCTACGAAATCCAACGGTAAAGGCCGAAATAGAACAAAAAGGGTTTGGAGATTCAATTCCGGCCGGCTTTGCGATGTATCCGGTCTCACAGGCGGCGGATATTACGGCTTTTGAGGCTAACCTGGTCCCTGTGGGTGAAGATCAACTGCCAATGATAGAACAGACCAGAGAAATTGTCCGAAAATTCAATAACTTGTACGGTGGAACTTTGACTGAACCGGAGGCTCTTTTGGGGAACTACCCTAGGCTAGTAGGACTCGATGGTAAGTCCAAAATGAGTAAGAGCCTGGGAAATAGCATTTATCTTTCGGACTCGCCGGAAGAGGTCAATAAGAAGGTGGCCAGTATGTTCACCGATCCGACCAGACTGAAGCCAACCGACCCGGGGCATGTGGAAGGTAACCCAGTTTTCATATACCATGAGGCTTTTAATCCCAATAAAGAAGAGGTGGCCGATTTGAAGGCCAGATATAAAGAGGGCAAGGTGGGGGATGTTGAGGTCAAGCAAAAATTGGCGGTGGCCATCAATAACTTGTTGGAACCAATGAGACTTCGCAGAGAGGCCCTAGCCGGAAATCCAGAAAAAATTGAGGAGATTCTGCGAGACGGAATTCGAAAAGGAAGAGAAGTGTCCGAGTCTGTTTTGAAGAAAGTTAAAAAGGCGATGAAGATCGATTACGAGTTTTTATCATAGCCATTTTATTTGCGATGAAACCAACAGTAAATTATGATGACTTTGATAAACTGGACATCCGAGTGGGTGAAGTTTTGGAAGCATCTTCCCCGGAGTGGAGTAATAAACTAATCAGAATGGAAGTTGATCTTGGAGAAGAGATTGGGAAGCGAATTTTGTTTTCGGGTATCCGTAAATGGTATCAATCAGAAGATCTCGTAGGTAAAAAAATGTCCTTTATTGTTAATATGGAGCCAAAAAAGATGGGTGAGGAGGAATCTCAAGGAATGTTGATAATGGCAGATTCGGAGGAGCGGCCGGAACTAATTTTCTTACCGGCAGGTATCAAGCCTGGAACGATGATAAGATAGGAGAAATTCTATGCCACAAACTAAACCACAGATTAAAAAGATGGAATTTAAGATTAACCTTAATTTGAGAAGAGTATTAATTTGGATCTTAATCTTATTTCTTTTCTTACCTAGTCTAATTAAGTTTCTCTTGGGGTCGACCGGAGTCGTCAAAGAACTGCCTCTTTCGACGGCAATTGCCGAGATAAAAGAAGGAAAGGTCGAGTCGGTTCAAATTAGAGGACAAGAACTGATTCTCCTCTATCCCAAAGACGCTCAAGGTCTACAGCTGATTGGAACCTCCCGCAAAGAAGAAGGAGCCAGTTTTATGGATCAACTACAAAAAGCGGGAGTGGATGAAAGTAAGGTAAAAGTAGAAGTGGTTTCTCAGGATTTTATTAATTCTTTTTGGAGTGTGATTTCCCTGGTTTTGCCGATTGTCGGTTTTGGAGTATTGATGTTTTTTATGCTGAGGAAGCAGGGCGGTGGAGCAGATATGTTTGGAATTGGAAAAAGTAAAGCAAAATTATTTGCCAAGGGTAAACAAAATATCAAATTTGCGGATGTAGCCGGAGTAGATGAAGCCAAAAAGGAGCTGGAAGAAGTAGTCGACTTTTTGAGAAATCCGAAAAAATATGGTGATCTGGGTGCCAGAACGCCAAAAGGAGTGCTGCTAACCGGTCCGGCTGGAGTCGGAAAAACTTTGTTGGCCAGAGCAGTCGCCGGAGAAGCGGGAGTGCCATTTTTTTCCATGGCCGGTTCTGAATTTATGGAAATGCTAGTCGGAGTGGGCGCCAGTCGGGTGAGAGATCTGTTTGAGACGGCTAAGCGAGCCAACCCCTCGATTATATTTATTGATGAAATCGATGCTATTGGTAGAACCCGGGGTGGCAGTGGTGGTTTCGGGGGACACGATGAGAGAGAACAAACTCTAAATCAGATATTAGTCGAGATGGACGGCTTTACCCAATCCGATAATGTGATTGTCTTGGCCGCGACCAACAGACCTGATGTTTTGGACCCGGCCCTGGTACGACCGGGCCGTTTTGATAGACGAGTTACATTGGATTTACCGGACATTGCCGGAAGAAAAGCGATTTTGGAAATTCATAAAAAAGGAAAACCTTTTATCAAAGACTTGAACTGGAATAAAGTAGCAGAAAGAACGGTGGGATTCTCCGGGGCCGACATTGAAAATATGCTCAATGAAGCGGCAATCTTGGCGGCAAGAGACGATCAAAAAGAGATTGAGATGAAAGATATTGAAGAAGCAGCCATGAAAGTGAAGATGGGTCCGGAAAAAAGAAGACTGCAGTCTAAACTGGAAAAGAAAATGACGGCTTATCATGAAGCCGGACATGCACTGGTGGGGCACTTATTGCTTGGTACCGATCCGATTCATAGAGTGAGCATTGTCTCTCGAGGTATGGCCCTCGGTTACACCATGAGCCGACCAAAAACAGATAAATACCAGCAAACGCTTTCGGAACTGAAAGATGAGATTGCCATGATGTTGGGAGGACGCGCCGCCGAAAAAATTGTTTTTAACGAACTGACGGCGGGGGCCGCGAGTGATATCGAAAGAGGAACAATTTTAGCCAGAAGAATGGTGATTGATTTCGGTATGAGTGAACTGGGTCCGGTGTCTCTTAACCAGACGGTAGATACCAATGCTTGGGGTTATGCTTCCGGAGATAGTGTGCGGCTGTCTGAAGCGATGCAGTCTAAAGTCGATATTGAAATTAAGAAATTTGTAGACGAGGGTTATCGATTGGCTGAGGCGACGATTAAGAAACACCGCAAAATTTTGGATAAAATTGTGGATCGTCTTCTGAAAGTGGAAACTATCGAACAGGAAGAATTTGAAAAAATCGTTGGCAAAGTAAAACCGGCGGTAGAAGAATAATGAGCAAGCTAATCTTAATTGACGGTAACGCTTTACTCCACCGGGCCTATCACGCGTATCCGCCCCTGACGACACCGAAAGGGGAATTGGTTAATGCGGTTTATGGTTTTTCGTCGATGTTGTTATCGGTTTTGGAGAAGCTTTCACCTACCCATGTGGCCGTAGCTTGGGATTTGAAAGGACCTACCTTTAGAAAACTGGAGTATGACGAATATAAAGCAAATAGAGGTCCGATGGACGAAGATCTGGCCACACAGATAGACAGAACTAAAGAAGTGGTGGAGAGCCTTAATATTCCACAGTATGGAGTGGAAGGTTTTGAAGCTGATGACATTATTGGGACCATTTCTAGATTAGCTTTTGAAAAAACTCAAGACGATGAGATACAAGTAGTGATTGTGACCGGAGATAGAGATTCTCTTCAATTAATTAAAGAGAAGAAGGTGGTAGTTTATTTACCGATTCAAAATCATCATGCTCAGTCGGTAGTTTTTGATGAGGATAAGGTCAAGGAAACATATGGTTTGTCGCCGAGACAAATAATCGATTTGAAAAGTCTCATGGGCGATGCGTCCGACAACATTCCCGGGGTAAAAGGAGTGGGAAAGGTGACGGCGACGAAACTGATACAAGACTTTGGCAGTCTAACTAATATCTACAAAAATATTGAGGATCCAAGAATCTCACCTAGGGTTAAAGCAATGCTGCTCGCCGATAAAGAAATGGCGGAACAGAGCTATCATTTGGCAGAGATAAATACCGAAGTTCCCCTGAAACTAAGTTGGGAAGATTGCTTGTTGACTAATTATGATAAAACCAAAGTGGTATCTTTATTTGAGGAACTTAATTTTAAGAGTTTGGTGGCCAAACTGCCTAAAGATTCTTGGGAAA
Source organism: Candidatus Collierbacteria bacterium (assembly GCA_023245265.1). Lineage (GTDB taxonomy): Bacteria > Patescibacteriota > Microgenomatia > UBA1400 > MFAQ01 > UBA10133. Next base: position 7,445 of record JAHFKQ010000014.1, on the reverse strand, counting down.
AAGATGTCCAAGATATATTTATATGAAAATTGCTCTAGTTCATGATTATCTGAAAGAGTTTGGTGGGGCCGAAAGAGTATTGCGAGTATTGGCAGATATGTATCCGGAGGCGCCAATATATACAGCCTTTAAGGTGCCCGGTTCCAGCTGTGCCAAGGAGTTCGCCGATAGAGAAATCAGAGAAAGTAAATGGGCTTGGCTGATTAAAATTGGTAATTTGTATAGTCCACTTAGATTCCTGGCACCGCTAATTTGGGGATCAATGGATCTAAAAGATTTCGACTTGGTGATTACTTCGTGTTCCTCATATTTTGCCAGGGGTTTTAAGGTGGGTAAGAAGACGAGAGTTCTGGCTTATTGCCATACTCCACCAAGATTTCTTTATGGATATGAAACAAGTATCAATCTGCAAAGGTTTTGGATTGTCCGGGTTTACGCGGTAATCGTAAATCACTTTTTGAGAATTTTTGATTTAAAATCGGCCCAACAAGTTCAAAAATGGATGGTTAATTCTCAAAATACCCAGGCGAGAGTGTGGAAATTTTATCGTAAAGAAGCGGAGGTGGTCTATCCTCCGGTAGAGGTAGAAAAATTAATCAAGAAAAGCCAAGGTGCAAAAAAAGGTGAATATTTTTTGATTGTATCAAGACTAGTCGGGGCTAAAGGACTAGTGGAAGCGGCACAAGCGGCGAAACTGAATGACTTTAAACTAAAGATTGTCGGTGAGGCTGTTGGTTTTTCTCGGATTGAAAAGCAATTAAGAGAGATCGAGGGTGTCGAGCTATTGGGTAGAGTGAGTGATGAAGAACGAGATCGAATCTTTGCCGAAGCCAAAGGTTTTATCGCCTTGGCAAAAGATGAAGACTTTGGCATTACCGTCGTGGAAGCGATGGCCTCAGGGACACCGGTGATTGCTTTCAATGGTGGGGGCTTTAAAGAGTCGGTAATCGATGGGGTCACCGGTATCTTAGTCGATGGCACAGATCTGGAAACACTGGGAAAAGCGATGAATAAATTCGAAGCCATAAAATGGAATAGAGAAAAGCTGATTACACAAGCCAGAAAATTTTCCCGAACAAATTTTGAAAAGAAGGTTAGAACAATAGTTGGTAAGATGGTAGGAGATGAGAAATAATGCTGCTTTAAAAGTTTTGTTTATCAGTAATGCAGTATATGTATTCGCGGCTCTGCTACTTGGGCCACTGTATGCTATTTATGTCCAAAATATTGGTGGAGGGGTTCTCTTGGTTAGCATTTCGGCGGCGGTGTTTTATGTAGCGTCCACGCTTTTTTTGCTATTTATGGCTAAGTGGGGCGATAAAGTCAAGGAGAAAGAACTTCTCCTCGCGGCCAGCTATATTATTCGCGGTTTGGCTTTTTTATCGATGATTAAAATCGAAACAGCTTTGGCTTTAATATTGATTCAAATAGCTTTTGGCTTAGGAGAAGCCTTGGGAACACCTATTTTTGGAGCATTATTTGCCCAACATACAAATAAAAAAGAAGAAGTGCTGGAGTACTCTGATTGGTCTTTGATTTCTAATCTCGTTATGGCATTAGGAACAATAGTGGGAGGATTCATAGTGAGTAGTTTGGGCTTTAACTTTTTGTTTGTGATAATTGGAACTCTGTGTTTCATTTCGGCCGGTTGGATATTATTTACGCCGAGAAAGATTCTCTAAAATGCCGGAACTACCGGAAGTGGAAACCATCAGAAGACAACTTAAAGCAGTATTGGTCGGTAAAACAATTGCCAAGGTGGAGGTATTGAGATCTAAGAGTTTTGGGGGAGATCCGGAATCCTTAACAGGCTGGATAATTAAAGATGTTCAGCGCAAGTCAAAAGTTCTGGAAATTTTATTTCGAGGGAAAACTGAGATGGTAGTGGTGCATTTGAAAATGACGGGTCAACTGGTTTTTTTGGGCAAAGGGAGAAAAGTGGTGGGAGGGCATCCTACGGCAGACTGGGTAAATAGTTTGCCGAGTAAACACACGAGAGTGGTTTGGACATTTAATGGGGGAGACAAATTATTTTTTAATGATATGCGGGTTTTTGGCTGGATGAAACTGATGGAAAAAGATAAATACGACAAGGAGGTGCGTAAAATGGCACCCGACATTATCGATGATGATTTTACCTTGGAGTATTTTACGGAGATTTTGAGAAAATCGAGAAAGCCGGTAAAGCTGGTTCTCCTAGACCAAGACAAGATGGGTGGACTAGGAAATATCTATGTCAACGACGCTTTGTTCCTCGCCGGCATTAGACCGGAAAGAAAGAGCGAAAGTCTTAGTGAGGTAGAAATTAAAAAACTGCATGAGGCGGTGGTAAAGGTAATTAATCTTGGAATTAAATATGGTGGGGCCAGCTCGAGTAACTATGTCGATGTGTCCGGATTGGGAGGAACTTATCAAGATCATTTCCTGGTTTATAAAAGAGAAGGTCAAAAATGTTTAAACTGTGAGGAAAAAATTAAGAAAATAAAATTGGGTGGAAGGGGAACTTTCTTCTGTGTACATTGTCAGAAATAATACTGATTTTGATATAATCAGAGTATGCCTGGTGGCACAATAAGTGTAGTAATTCCTTGTTTAAATGAAAGGAGAAGAGTTCTCCAGACTATTAAAAAACTACTCGGTAACGATAGGATTAAAGAAATCATCATTGTAGACGATGGGTCGAATGAGGAGACAAAAGAAGTGCTTGGCCGATTGCCTAAAGAAATAACGGTATTGAGGCATGAGCAGAATTTGGGAAAGTCGGCGGCTATGAAAACGGGGTTGTTGTGGTCAAAAGGGGAGGTGGTGATTTTTGTTGATGCTGATTTAAAAAATTTTTCTCAAGAACATTTATTTGCGCTTTGCGAGCCGGTGGAAAAGAATTTCTGTGACATGGCTATTGGTGTCAGAGAGAAGGAGGTGGTTTACTCAAGAATGATTGCCTGTTCGGCGGCTTATGGAGGGGAAAGGGCTTTTTTGCGTAAAAAGTTGATGGAAAAAATCGATATTTTTCAAAATCATGGTTATACCATAGAAGCGGCCCTGAATAATTATTTCTTAAAAGAGGAAAGAGTGGAAAAGGTATTGCTGATGGGAGTATCGCAAATCTCTAAAACTAAAAAAAATGGTTTGGTGGGATTGCTGCAAAGTTTTCAGATGACATTTGAGGTATTAAGTAGTATCGGCTGGAAAGAGTTCTTGTTCCAAACATCAATGGTAAACAAATTAAATTATTACACCCCGCAGGAGACAAGGTAGAATATGGTTAGAAATGCTAACCAAATTGAGACTATCGGGATTTAGAAATTATGTGGAGGCGGAGTTTGAACTTACTAGTGGAGTGAATGTGGTGGTGGGGCAAAATGCCAAAGGTAAGACGAATTTTCTGGAAGCGATATATCTACTGGGAGTGGGAGACAGCTTCCGGGCCAAAAGAACCGAAGAGATGGTGGGCTTTGGACTGGAGCTTGGTAAAGTAGCCGGGGAAGTCCAGCTGACCAAAACTGATCAGATGTCGTTGGAAGTGATAGTCAACAACGGGACGGTAATGGGCAAGGCCGTCAATAAAAGAAAGTATCTAGTGGATGGAGCTTCCAAGAGAAGAAGGGATATTTTGGGATTATTACCCTTAGTCCTTTTCCGGCCAGAGGATGTGGAGCTCGTCAGCGGGTCGCCGAGCCCAAGAAGACGGTTCCTGGACAGCCTACTGATACAGGTAGATAAAGTCTACGAGAATAGTCTGTCTACTTATGAGCAAGCGCTACGACGGAGAAATAAAATATTGGATGATATCCGTGAAGGCACGGCGAGTCGGTATGCCCTAACCTTTTGGGACGGGCTGCTGATTAAACATGGACAAGTGGTGACTGACAAGAGGAGAGAGTTGATTGAGTATATAAATAATTTGTTTAAGAAGAGTGATCTTTTTAAAGACCTTGAAATTATCTATGATATGAGCGCAGTGAGTGAGTCTCGGCTAAGCCAGTATAAAGAAGCCGAGGTGGCGGTGGGATATACTCTGGTAGGACCACATAAAGATGATTTTGTGGTCAAAGATAAAAGCCGAGATCTGGCAACTTATGGCTCCAGAGGAGAACAAAGAATGGCGGTCTTGGCGCTTAAGATGGGGGAGATATATTTTATGGAAGAAAAGAGTGATAAAAAAGTGCTGCTGCTTTTGGATGATATTTTCTCCGAGCTAGATGAAGTACACAAAGAAGAAGTCCTTCGAGTGATGTCCGGCCGACAGGTTGTGGTCACGACGGCCGATGAGGGTGATAGTAAGATGTTTAAGGGCGCTAAGATAATCAGACTTTCTTAGCGTTGATCCTCTCTAAGATACGAGTGGCTTGGATAGTGATAACCACGGCGATGATGGTAATGGCGATGGCATAGATAAAGAGGGAAATGACACCGGAACCTTTAGCAAAGTAGGGTTTGATAAAAACGGTGACATACTCCTTGATGGCTTCGTTCCAAGCCAGCGCGGCAACTAGACCGAAAGAAGTAGAGATGAGAGTAATGACTTGGGTAGCCACGGCGTGAGGGAGAGGTTTGGCGATTTTCTTTTTGGCTTTCATATCTCTATTATATTAAAGTAAAATCAGACTGTATATGTCCATCGAAACATTTGATCATAGTTGGTTTAAGGAGAGTAAGACGCTGAAAAATATTGCCGGAAAACATGTGGCCGGACAAGTAACTATCATTGGTGGAAGTAAGCTCTTTCATGGAGCGCCGCTTCTTTCCCTCAGAGGGGCCGCAAGAATAGTCAGTATGACTTATTTTTCCTCACCGAGTGAAGATAAAGAAGTGGCCAATATTATCAAAGCAGGCCTTTCGAGTTTTGTCTGGGTACCATACGACGAGGTGGGTAATTATGTGGCGAAATCTGACGCGGTTTTGATTGGCCCGGGAATGATGAGAAGTCACATCAAAGAACAAAACTTTGTCTGTGACACTGAGGGTGAAGAGACACGGAGAATGTGTTTAGATTTTTTTGGAAAATATCCCGATAGAAAATGGGTGGTGGATGGTGGAGCACTACAAGTGGTGAAAGTAGAGGACATACCAAAAGGTGCCGTGGTCACGCCAAACGGTAAGGAGTTTGAGATGATGTTTGGCCAAAAGATGGAGGCTGTAATAGATAAAAGATCTGAACAGGTGAAACAATTGGCTAAAAAATATAACTTGGTAATTTTGACTAAGGATGAAGTTTCGATTGTGAGCGATGGTGAACGAGTGGTAAAGATATATGGTGGTAATGACGGTCTGATTAAAGGTGGCATTGGTGATTCGATTGCCGGCGTGATAGTGGGATTACTGGCCAAGGATGAACCAATTTTTGCGGCGGCGGCGGCATCATTCCTCGTTAAAAAAGCGGCAGAGAAACTAGCGATAAATCAAGGAATGATGTTTAATGCCGATGATGTTGTCGAGATGGTGCCGAAAATTTACAGTGAGGTAGCTGGAAGTTGATAGCCATAAGTTGCCATTTTCCGCAAGAAATGCGAAAATTGATTTATGTTTGTGCCGGTGTATGAAATATCAAATAAGACCTTGTCCTGCTTAATTAACCTTGAGGTTAACAGAAAGCTAGTGGACATCGCCCCCTTGCAACCGGAATGGGAGAGCCGATTAAAACAAGAAGGTTTAGTAAGAAGGATTTTCAGCATCTTTCATTATTTGGAAAATGGCTTGAGGTCTGATGATCTCGCAAAAATTGTTAAAGATGAACCGGAGCGAGATGATAAGGCTTCGGATGTGGCAATTAGAGCCGGAGTAGTAGGCAAAGAAAGAGATATTCAGCAAGTTCTAAATTTCTTGAATACTAATAGACTGATGGAGCAAATTGCCTATCTAACCAAAAAATTCAAACAAACCGATTATGGCCAGACGGATTTGATCAAACTGAATGCTTTGCTGGGGGAGAGATTGGTCTCAACCACGGAGCTGGGGTCATTCCGCCAAATAAATGTCCCAGAAGAAGCGACAGGTTCCGCCCCATTGGCTGTAGAAGTGCCATATCAAATTGAAGATTTGTTTGGGTGGTTTGAAAACGCTGGTAAAAATGAAATCCATCCGGTATTGAAAGCAGGGACAATGCTTTATGAACTCATGAGGATAAGTCCCTTTGCCAAGAATAATTTAAGTACCGCTTTTTGCTTTACCCAACTCGTTCTCGCAAGTGAGGGGTACGATCTAAAAAAACTTTGGTCCCCGGAAGAAGAAACTCTAAAAAACAGAGATAATTTTATGGCGGCATTGGCCTCGGTGCCGGCGAATAACGGAGAACTAAGTCTCTGGTTTGAGTACTTTACTAGAAATCTGGATGATGCGGCTGAAAAAACAAAAACAAAAGTACTTAATTTAGTCGGAGACGCCCCGCTTTTTAAATCAGATAAGGGTAGAGTGATATCTTTGACAGAAAGGGAAATCGCCATCATGGAGGAAATGACTTTGAAAAATGAGATGACAATTAAGGAAATCCGAAATACCTTACCAATGGTATCCGATGACACAATTCTACGCGATTTAAAAGACTTGATTGATAAAAAACTGATACGGAAAAAGGGGAAAACGAAGGGGGCGGTGTATGTGATGGGGAAGGTGAAGAGTTATCGGTAACCAATTTTTCCAATCCATTTCGCACACGATTTCTCACGGGGAATGTCGGTCGCTGTAATTCTGTTTCTCAAGTCGTGGTCTCAAGACCGCACGCGTCAAGCGCGTGCCGCACTCGCCACTATTTAAGAGAATTCGAAACGAATTACTACGCGCATGCGACATATTTGCTCGAAATGGTGTGCTCATGAATAATAGAAAAATTTATGCTCCTCGTTGGTATACTACAAGTATGTTGTTTAAAGAATTTGCCGATTATCTGGAGAGACTGGAGAAAATTTCCTCACGATTGGAGATAGCTAAAGTCTTGGCTGAACTCATAGAAAAAATGAAACCTCAAGAAGCCGATAAGGGTATTTATTTAACGCTTGGGAGCTTGGGGCCAGACTTTCAAAACACCGAGTTTAACATGGCGGTAAAAATGGTTCTGCGGAGTGTAGCGGAGTGTGCCAACATAACCGAAACGGAGGCCGAAAAAAGATATAAAGCTAAGGGGGATCTGGGGCTATTGGTAGAAGGATTGGATTTTAAAAAAGAGACTCCGGTCAAACGATCAGTGGTGGAAATTTTTGAGAAGCTGAAAATTATGGCAGATGAAGGAGGAGGCGGTAGTCAGGAGCGGAAAGTAGCCAGACTAACGGAACTATTACTGACGACCTCGGCAATCGAAAGAAAATTTATCGCGAGAATGGTTCTCGGTAAATTGCGACTAGGTTTTTCCGAAAAAACTATTTTTGAAGCCTTGTCGCTTATGACTAGTGGGGGCAAAACACTGCGTAAGAAATTGGATACGGTTTTCCAGATCTACCCTGATTCGGGAT
>JAHFKQ010000059.1 GCA_023245265.1 Candidatus Collierbacteria bacterium | reverse complement strand
CGGCGTCGTTGTTGAGGACATCGTTAAACATCTCGGCTTGTTTGGCCAGCTCGGTCTTGACGGTCTCGATGTGTGAGATGTGAGTTTTGATTAGGTTCTCAATGGCAAAGAGACTGGTGACAGCCGCGTTGGTACCTTCGGGTAATTTGGTTTGTTTGTTGTCGGTGTTGTCCATAGCAGGGTTTATTCTATATTGTTTTCGGCGTAATGGTCAATGATGTTGAGACAATTTTTTAGATTAAAGGCACTGTTGGAAAATCGAATTCGAACCATTCTTTTTTTATCCCCTCTTCCAACTGAGAGATTTAGGTGGGGTGGCTCAATAAAAACCCCATTTAGAGTGCGTACATGATAAATTAAATTTTCCGAAAGTTTGACTTCTTCTTTCAAATTTAATGATTTGATCCTGTTAAAAATTTGAGTAAGAAGAGTTTGCCCATCCGGCAGACTATTTAAGGCTTGAAAAGCGGGTAGATCCTGAAGTTTTTCTGTCCGATTCATGTCATTAATAAGATTGACCATGGTATCAACGGTGTAGAGAGAGTTTTGTGGTTGCCGATCCTTTTTTTTATTAAAGGCCGCGGCCGAAGTCTTAAATTCGATCACCTCATCGATAATCATCCGGCCTTGTTTATCAAAAATAACACTGACAAAATCAGGTTTACTGATCCATTTTTTACCAGTAATTTTGTCTGCGTTTTGAAACATGTCCTCTACGATTTGTCTGACCTCCTTTTGTTGTTCGGTTTCGGGGTGTTTCTCGAGTATTTCCTGGGAAGCTAGATTCTCAAAGACTGAGCCTAAGGCCAGGTTTGGTCTATCTGATAAAGGCACATCTTTTAATTTTTCAAAATCGCGGTTGATATGGTCTAGAGATTTGGCCAAAACTTTCTGAAGATAAGGATTGTCAGGGAAAATATTTCCAACTTCTTGATTCTGGATCATGAGTTAACTATATACACTTTTGGGCATAAAAAAAGACCCGGCATTATTGCCGGGCCTTGAGATGAACTAGTTATTCCTAAAAATGACTTTTTTAAAAGGAGCGGAGCCAAAGATCGTCTCAAAATTATTTTCGTCTACTTCAAATATCTGAATTTTGCCGTCTCGATATTGATTGCCCGTAGCCACCAAGAGAACAATATTGCCGTCAACGGTTTTTTTGCCAATCACACCGGAAATATGGCCGACATTAGAGTCGTAGCGTAGGATGAAATCACCAATATTTACTTCTTCCAGCTTAGTGATGACCAAGGCTGAGTAATCACCGAGATCAACTTTTTTGGCATTGCCGTTTTTGATAGCGTCGGGAACCAGATCCTTAGCATAATAGATTTCCGACCCACCAATGGCCGGAAACAGATCGGATAAGCTATGAAGCAAAATTGCAAAGCCAATACACTGGATTTTTTGGTTAGGAATCAAATTTGAGTGTTGATCCAGGTGTCTAAGAGCCGCTTCGAAATAGGCAAGTTTGAAAGGATTGTCGCTTAACCTTTTCGATTCACTCTCGTACCAGCGGGTGGTTTTTAAGTAGGCACCGACCAAGGTTTTGGAGTTAGTATCGACCCGATTGGCAGTTTGACGAAGAATATTTAGAGATCGAATAAGTGGATCTGTTCGTAGTTCATAGTCAAATCTACTGCTACGGCCTCCCGGATCGGATTGTTGAGCCGTGGCCTTGGCCTGAGGAAGCAAGTAGAAGCCTAAGACGAGGATGATTAAGATGGACCAGAGGATTTTTTTGGGCATTGCCCCTCCTTTTTACCAAGGATTAGACATTTCAAAGTTCGATGGCTAGATTTTACCTTAGCTATAGGCTTATTTCAACCCAGCCTGGTTTGGCCAGCCGAGTATTGTAAAATAGAAGGGTTATTGCCGAGTCGTCTAGTGGTAGGACGCCTCCCTTTGAAGGAGGATATCCTAGGTTCGAATCCTAGCTCGGCAACAAAAAAGTCTCGCCCTCGTGGTGAGACTTGTTTGTTTTAATCAGTTAGGATTCGAAAGTCGGAGCTGATTTCGTGACGAACTCAGCGAGACAGGTCCGAGAGAGCGAAGCTACTCGAGGGAATCCTAGCTCGGCAACAAAAAAGTCTCGCCCTCGTGGTGAGACTTGGGCTTAGGCAAGCATTTTCTATAAGTAGTGTATACTGAAGATACTAGATACCTTTATAGGACATTATGTTTGCATTAATCATCACGCTTTTGGTCGGTTTGGGTCTTGTGTATATATCAACTTTCAATTTTATGTTGGTATCAGTCAATTTTGGATTTTTTGTAATTGAAAATATCCCTCTTATTTATGTTATTGTAGGCTCTATGGTGGCAGGTTTAGTATTGTCTTATGGGATTTATGCAATAAACGAGATGACAAACTTTTTTACCATAAGAGCTAAGGATAAGGAAATAAATAAAAATAAAGTTGAGTCTCTTGAACTTGCCAGAAGAGTGCATCAACTGGAGCTGGAAAATGAAAAAATTAAAAATGGAACTCAGGAGGAAGTCAGAGATAGCAACGCTTTGTGAAAAATATTTTAACAAAAATATGGAGGGCCTTAAGAATGCCCAAGGGTCTGCAGTTGTTTATTATGCGGATTTTCCAAGACCAATTTCTTGTAGGTGTAACGGGAATTATCTTTAATGATAAAAACGAAATTCTTCTCTTTAAACATCAGTATAGATCCCATCAATGGAGTTTGCCGGGTGGCTACTTGAAGTCTGGTGAACATCCCATGGAGGGACTAGAGAGAGAAATCAAGGAAGAATCCGGACTAATCGTTAGTGTAGATGATTCACTTAAGACAAGAACGGATAGAGGCACCGCGCGATTGGATATTTGCTATACGGGACAGCTGATCGGGGGAGATTTCTCCCCTACCCACGAAGTATCGGAATTTGGTTTTTTTTCCATGAATAACTTTCCCCTTCTCAGGAAAAATCAAGTAATTTTGATCGACCAAGCACTAAAGATAAGAAATTTTAATCAGGAAGTTTAAATTAAATCTCCAGTCGCTTATGGTATTGGTTCTTGACTTGTTTTCCTTTTTTTTATGGAGCTTTGATTTTGAGAAGAGCCAGGTTTAATTGCGAATTAAATTCCGGGGCATAAATTGCCGGAGAATGTTCGGGAGCCTTAGAGTATTGGTTAAAAATATCCAAAACGCCCGGTCTCAGATTATCGGAGTGAAGATCTTTAAGACGGCGATACTTGAGAGAGTTGAGTTTAAAACTGGAAAACTCCAGTTCTTGGTCAAAAACCAGATGGTAAACGGTGACTCTGATATCGGCAATGTTAATGTACATGAGAGGTTGGGGATGCTCCGTCACCAGGTTCCAAGGAAAGTGGCCTTCAATGGTTTGGTTGGTAAAAACTTCCTGCTGAAGCACCCGAGCGATGGAATCACCCGGTTTTTCACCCGTCTTGGAATGCGCCATAGGCAAAGCAATATCTCCTTTTTTTCCCAATAAGGAATTCGGAGTGTACTGTTCCCTGCCGGTAAGAAAACTCTGAGGATCAGAGGTTCGACTAATGAGGAGAGCCGTCCCCTGGCGTCTTGTTAAACCAAGTCTGGTGTAATGTAGAATCCGGTGCAAGGTATTAACGGAAACCTGAATTTGTCTGGGAGCAAAGCGGTGATAAACCTTCTCTAAGGGAATTTTGTAGGTAGATAGTTTGCTCAAAATATCCAGTGATTCGGACAAACGGCTATTGGGACCGGCCGATTTGATAATATGATATTTCGAGAGCAAACGGGCATAGCCGGCGAAAGAAATGGGAAGACCCAAGTGATGGGCGGTATAAACTTTATTGATAGAGCCAAGCCGAAAATATTCTTGCAAAAGAAATTTTTCAAAGGCGGAAGGAAAGGTCTTCATGGAAGTATTATTATACCCCTGTTAGACCGTCCACAAAAAACTCCGGAGCGATTCCGGAGTTTATAAAATTATTGGTTTTGGGCCCACATGACCAGAGCGACAAGGCCAACAAGGACGACCAAGCTGATAATAATTCCGATGACATAGTACCCGGTAACAAGGGCTAATGCGCCCAAGACCCATTGTTGGACAACTGTTCCAAGACTGGACCATAGCCAATAGCCGGCACCACAACAAAGAAAAATCATTAAAAAGCCAAGTAAAACAAGGGAAACACTCCTAAGTTTGTTTTTCATTGTAACCTCCGGTATGTAAATTTACTTTCAGGGTGGATTATAGCTTATGTGGGCGAGGAGGGACTCGCCTTCGGTCGAATTTCATTCGCCTCAGGACCTGTCTCGTCAGGTTCGTTACGAAACTGGCTCCGACTGTTCGAGTCTCCTTCTTACTAAAAATCTCCCCACAAGGGAGAGATTTTTACTAAGTGGGCGAGGAGGGACTCGAACCCTCATGAGTTGCCTCGCAGCGTTCTGAACACTGTGCGTCTACCATTTCGCCACCCGCCCAACATGGTCTATTATATCAGCGGAAACGAGCTCATTTCTTGCTAATCTACGATAT
>JAHFKQ010000013.1 GCA_023245265.1 Candidatus Collierbacteria bacterium | reverse complement strand
TTTCAGAATGTAACTGACACCAACGGCAGTTTCTTGACCAAAAGCTTCACCGGTACGACCATCGTAAAGCTGAGCTTTACCGTTGACCGGTAAACCGGCTTCGATAAGGGCACTATTTAGCTTCTCCTCGGAAATTTTTTCAAAAACAGGGACGGAGTATCTCTTGCCTAGTTTTTCACCGGCAAGGGCTAGCTGAGCCTCCAAAAGCTGACCAAGGTTCATACGAGCGAGCACCGAAAGAGGTGAAATAATGACATCAATGGGACGACCATCGGCCATATGAGGCATATCGGCATCGGAAACGATTTTGGAAATGACACCTTTGTTACCATGACGACCGGCAACTTTGTCACCGACGGTAATCTTACGAAGTTGAGCGACTTTAATCTTGATCTGCTGAATGACACCGGCATCAAGCTCGTCTCCGGCTTCACGACTGAGAATGCGAACCGAAACGATGGTACCTTGTTCACCGTGAGGCATACGGAGAGAAGTATCGCGAACTTCGCGGGCTTTCTCACCAAAGATGGCACGGAGCAAGCGCTCTTCGGCCGTCAATTCGGTTTCACCTTTGGGAGCAATCTTGCCAACTAAAATGTCATTGGGACCAACTGTAGATCCAATAGCGATGGTACCGTCTTCACCGAGGTTACGGAGATCGGTTTCGGCCACATTCGGAATATCGCGAGTGAGCTCTTCGGCACCAAGTTTGGTGTCCATGACATCACAAGTGTGTTCGTGAATATGAACCGAAGAAAGGAGATCTTCGCGGACACAACGATCGGAAACGACGATAGCGTCTTCATAACCAAGACCTTCAAAAGCAGCGTAGGCGATCAAAAGATTCTGACCCAGAGCCAGTTCGCCATTTTCGGAAGCCGGACCGTTGATAATGACATCACCAACTTTGATTTTGTCGCCGACATCCACCATGGGGTGCTGGTTGTAACAAGTATCTTGAGAAGAGTTGTGATATTTACGGAGATTATAGGTAACAATGTCTTTATTAAGCTCGACAAAGCCGTAGTCGTAAGGAGAAATCTTGGCGGCAGCCGTAGCGGCTTCCTTGGCGGAGAGTTTCAGACTAATGTGATCACCGTCGACCGAGATAACTTCACCTTCGAAGTCGGAAGAGACCACCCAACCCATACCGGCGGCGGTAATAGCTTCCATACCCGTACCCACGATAGGAGCAGTCGGCTTAACCAGAGGGAGAGCTTGGGTGAGATGGTGAGTACCCATGAGAGCACGAGTACCCTCATCTTGCTGAACGAAAGGAATCAAAGCGGCGGAAGTACCGACGACCTGGCGAGGAATAACATCGATGTACTGCACTTTATCAATGTCAGCTTCGATGAATTTACCTGCGTAACGAACCGGGACCCATTTTTGAGTAATCAAGTCGCCTTCACGAGTGACGCCGGCATGAGTAATGTAGGCATCTTCTTCGTCGTCGGCGGCGAGATAGACAGCTTCGTCCGAGATCTTGAATGTGTCTTTGCCACCTTTGGAAATCTTGGTAACGGGGAGATAAGGAGCTTCCAAGAAGCCGTAGGCGTTAATACGGGAGTAAAGAGCCAGATAGGTCACGAGACCGATGTTCGGACCTTCAGGAGAACGGACCGGACAAATTCTGGAGTACTGAGAAGAGTGAATATCGCGCATAGAGAAACTGGCGCGTTCGCGAGTGATACCACCGGGTCCCATAACAGAAATACGGCGAAGGTTATCGATTTCAGAAAGCGGGTTGACCTGATCGAGAATAGACGACAAGCGGTTGCGGCGGAAAAACTCGGTGATAGCCGAAATGATGGGACGAGGATTGACAAAAGCGGCCGGGGTCGGGAGCTCATCCGGTTTAGCAAGAGACATTTTTTCCTTGATGGAGCGCTCTAATCTTAGAAGACCGGCCTTGAAGGAAGTTTGGTTCACCAGCTCACCGACACAGCGGAGACGGCGGTTAGCCAAGTGGTCGATATCATCGGTTTTACCGTGACCATTCTGGAGACCAATTAAATATTTGACGGAGCCAATAAAGTCTTCTGTGGTGAGGGTGATGTGCTGTTTGTCGATAGGAGTGTTGAGGCTCAGCTTGCGGTTCATCTTGTAGCGACCGACGAGACCGAGGTTGTAGCGACGGGCATCGAAGAACATCTGGTGAAGCAGAGCCTTGGCGTTGTCCAAAACGGCCGGTTCGCCGGGGCGGACCTTCTGATAGAACTCAAGAAGAGCTTCTTCGGTGTTGGTACTGGAGTCTTTAAGTAAAGTAGTGGCGATATAACGGTGTTCTTTGTCGGTGTCGACATTGGCGAAAAGTGCCAGAATTTCTTCGTTGGTACTAAAGCCAAGAGCACGGATAAGGGTCGTGGCGGATACTTTGCGGTGGCGGTCGATACGAACGGAGATGTGATCATTACGACTGACGATAAACTCGAGCCAAGAGCCGCGCATAGGACGAACTTCGGCTTGGTGAATGGCGCGACCAGAGTGCGGATCGACTTCACGGGTGAAGTAAGCACCAGGAGAACGGACGAGCTGGTTTACCACGACGCGTTCGACACCGTTAATGATAAAGGTACCAATAGAGGTCATCATGGGAATGTCGCCAAGGAAAATCTCTTGCTGTTGGGTGGCGGAGGTTTGGAGATTGGTGAGCTTTACGGTAGCCCAGAGAGGAGCCTCAAAGGTGACCCCTTTTTCGATAGCTTGCTTAGGGGAGAACTTGGGCAGACCAACGCGATTATTCAAAAACTCGAACTCAAAAACTTTACCGGTAAAATCCTTAATGGGGTTTAGTTCTAAGAGCGATTCACGGATGCCTTCTTCGAGAAATTGTTTGTAAGAGTCTAGCTGAGTTTGAGCTAAGTTGGACTCGGGTAACTTGGAGGCAATATTGCCCCAATCTTCGCGTTTGGTTTGTTTTATCATCCGTATTTTTGGGTTTTTTAGGCAGGAGTAAATAACAACGGGCAACACATAAAAACTCGACTGGCACAAAATCCAGCCAAGTTTAGGACAGTGACACAAGTATACGGGGAGAGCGTGCGTCTGTCAACCTGGACTTTGGTACAATAGACGACATCTAAAAGGAGGCTACTTTGAAATTTTTTTGGCAAAGAAGGATTGCTTTGGTTGCTTTCGTATATTTATTCTCCGGAGTGATATTCATATTGGTACATCTGGGCTCGCTGGAGACAATTTCCTATCTAAGCTATTTAACCTGGTTTGGAGGGGTAACTTTTGGCTTAAGCCTCTGGATTGTGCCATCGACAATGATGATGCTCTGGATGTTCAAGAGGATTGCCATTCGGCAAGGGGTAGAGGTGGCAGATGTGGTTTTTGCCCTCTTCAAGCTCAAGTGGTTCTTTAATCGGGTGGCGTACGATATGAATTTTGCTAGGGATTATGCTGAAGCCCGACGGGAGAGTCTCGACCCTGAATCCAAGGAGAAAAAGTGAAACATTTAATCCGAAGAGGTTTAATCGATGTCTGGCAGTTACTCTTACTTTTGGCCGCTTATCTGGTCGGACTGATGTTTATTTATGCGGCTTCCGATCAGATGGCGATGTTTTTGACTTTGTTGGCCTCTGTAAAATTACCTCTATTTCTGGGAGTAATACTGCTCGGATGTTTGGTGAGATTCATCTTCTCTCTGGCGATAAATTATCGCAAAGCAGAATATGTTTCCAGAATGGAAGAAGGCTACACTTTTGATAAGGCGGCCGAAATAATCGGTCGAGCTCCGGATGCATTTGAGCATTATGGTTTTGGCCAACAATAAAGATTGCCCTGAAGCTGAAAAAAAGGAGGTCACTGCCAATGAAGTACTTAATTAAACGAGGCTTAAGAGATGTAACGGATATGCTTTTATTGGTGACTGCCGCTTTGAGCATATTAATTTTGTTTTATGTATTGACTAATGGAATTGCGGTCGTCTGGGCTATCGTGTTTTCGATCAAGATGTCATATCTGTTTGGAGCTGCTTTCCTGATTTCCTTAATAAGATTTGCAGTTTCAATCGGAAAGAATTATGTCTCGGCTAAATCGGCTGAGAATACCCATGAGTATACTTTTGAGCGCGCGGCTCAGATGATATACATCGATCCGGCGGTATTTGAGGAGATGGATAAGGGTTTTTGAAAAGCAGCCGGTGGACGAAAGTCCGCCGGTTTTTTTATGGGCAGTCCTTCTTAAGATAAGTACAAATGTTTTGATTGTGTTGCTCGATAGTGTCGGCGTAATGAATTTTGCCATTTAAGTCATGGAGATAGAACCAGGCGGAGCCGACCAGGGGGTTGGCGGCGGCGGCAATGGCATCTTTGCCGGGATTGGAAATGGGAGCCAAAGGAAGACCGGAGTGAACATAAGTGTTGTAAGAAGAGTTGAGACGCAGATCCTCTCGGGTCAAATCTTTTTTCCACCAGTCACAGTCAATTTTTTTACAAGTGGCAGATCCCAAAGCATACTGAACAGTAGCGTCGATCTGGAGAGGCCACCCGGCTTTGAGTCTTTTTTCAATAACTCCGGCAACCGAGGGCATTTCCTCAGCGGTGGCCGCTTCCCTTTCCAGTAAGGAGGCAAGAATAATAACTTCGTTTAATTTGTCTTTGGGAATTTCTTTGGTTACTTCCTCAAAACGAATGGCCATTCTTTTGACCACATCAGAGGCAGAAGCTTCAGGAGCAAAATCATAGGTATCGGGAAACAGGCGACCTTCTTTCCCCCGAGTGAGAGAGGCAAACTCAGTAGAACTATATTTGGAACCGCTGACCTTACTAAAGGCTTTGTCGAAAAGGAAATTAATTTCTTCGCTTCTCAAACCCTCGGGAATAGTGATGCGGAACTGACGGGCATATGCATGGGTAAGGGCTTGGGCCATCTCGGAAGCATCCATACTGGGAGAGAGCTTGAAAAAACCAGCTTGAATCTTATTGGCGATACCCAGTCGAATGACAGTGACCTTGAAGGCGATACGCGATCTAATCAGCTGAGCTTTGCTGAGGTCATTGGCAATTTGATCGATGCCGGTGCCGGGTTTGATTTCAAAATCAATGATAGGCATGGCTGCGCGAGTGACCGGCTGAATGGCCTGAAAGTACCAACCAAAACCGAGAATGGCGATAGCAGTGAGGGCAATGATTAAACGCTTAATCATTTAGTTTAGATTTCACTTAACAAGGCTCGGCGATAAGTGTTGGTTTTGGGATTGTAGATAAAGAGACGACCACACTTACAGGTAACTTGGTCAGTGTCCTTTACCTTAGTAGAGGGTTTACTTTGGCCTTCGGCAAGTGGAGTGCCACAGCCAACACAGATGCCCCTCGATAAAAGCCAAGCTTGAACGGGAGCAATAATGTTTTTGAACATACTTAGATTGTATCAAACTCGGCAAAGGCAAGGATTAGAGAGAGTCGAGGTAGTCTTGGAGAATGAGAGCGGCGGCGGTTTGGTGTTCTTCCCGCTTGCGTTTGACTAAAGTTTTTTTCAGATCTTTCATGGTTTTTCTGGCAATGCCGGAACTAAGGTCCTCTTGGTAAAAAATAATTTCCCCGGCGTAAACGCCATGAAGTTTTTGGCTGAGGTCACGGGCAAAGGCGACGATCGGGCCGTATTCAGGGACACCGATGACAATTTTGTCCGGACTAAACTGCGCAAGATAAGGAATTAATTTACCGACGAGACGGTCGAGATCTTTCTCATAAATGGTTCCGACGGGCGTGGCGAGTATCCCCTCTTGGGAGATAGCAAGGCCGGTATGGGCGGTGCCGGGGTCGAGACAGAGAATAATGGGCATAAGGAGATTATACCGTGGGCTAGTTTTGGATGAGGGATGCTTCGACGACGAGACGGCGGAGAGTGGTACCGGGAGGAACACAAGTAATGACTTTGAGAGTTTTATCCGAGTAGTCTTGACGAAGAACCCAGAGCTCGTTGGGTTTTACTTCAAAGACTTTGGTTATGCGGTAAGTATATTCAACATTGTCATACTTCACAAAAACATCGGAGCCAACTTTGACCTTGGGTAAGGTAGAGAAAATAGTAGTGTATTTTTCGGGATCAAAAAATTGAGGGAGAGTGGAGTGTCCAAAGATAACCGGTGAACCAATTTGACCGGGAAGAGCGGTTTCGGGAAACTGAACCAAGTGTTTGGTCAGATCCTCGTTTCTGAGAGCCACACTGGCATCGAAGATACCCAGCGAAGGAATAGAGAGGGTGTAGAAGTCTGGGACATTTTTGTCAAAGGATTTTTGAGTCGCAAAAAGATTATTCTGAGGCGTACCGGGGAACCAGCTGCTGGCCTTGGTAAAGTCCTGACCGGAGGCGACGATAGGCTCACCTTTCCCGTCGGCCTTGGATTCATAATAAACAGGAGAAAGAAGACCGGAGTCAGCCAGATTAAATAGTTTGAGATCTTTGAATTGATAACTGACGACCGGATAGGCAACTCCAGCCAGGATGCCGAGCCCCAGAGCAGAGATCAAAGTGGGAATGGTTTTGAGATAGCGAGGGATGCGGCGACCGGGGTGCGGATTTTCCGGAGTAGCCTTGCGATAACTATAAAGCATGTCAGTTTCCTACCAGTTCAAAGCTAATATTTTTAAGAGGTAGGATTCTGGTGATAAGAGGCAGAGGTGGGGAGATCTTCATTTCGACACTTTGAAAACCGGGAATGGGTTCGAAGAAATGGCGCAAGCCGGAAACAAATTTACCCTTGATAAACCCCGTGAGTTTTTGCTCATCAATTTCCGGATAAAGGGCAGACTCGATATTAACAATGGATTTGTATTGGCCATCGTTTTTGGTCGGATTTTCAAGCTTGACGACAGTCGTTTCTTTTTTAGTGGAAGAACCGGGAGGAACTTGCGACTGGAGCTCAGTCAAGGCCAAGTCATAAAGGCTGTCTTCAGAATAGACGAGAGCATCAAGAGAGCCGGCCAGATCCAAGCTAACAGTGGTCGCCTCTTCGGAGACATTGTGGTCAAACTGCTTTTTGGTAAACGAAACCTCAGAAAGAGGTAGGGTTTTGAAACCCGGACTTTCAGTTTGAGAATCGGTTTGGATTTTGAGTTTGATCTTATCGATGGCTTGAGCCAGTAGACGATCTTGATCGGACTTGGAGACCGCGTTGACCGTCCGAGAAGTGCCACCGGTAAAGTCCGAATCGGCGACCGCGGCCGCGACGGATTTGGAATAATTATCCACGCTAAAGATAGTGCCTTTCAAAAGGTTATATTCCGCCCCGATTTTGGTGGCAGTGACGGTGACGCCGGAGGCTTTACCGGAAATAGTATCCAGGGAATCGGCACTAGCCGAGGCGATGGTGACTGCCTCTTTAATGACAAAAGAGTATTTGCCGGTGTCGTTCGTGATTAAAGTACCGGCCTTGAGAATAATGGGGGCAGTCGATTTGTTACCCAAGGTAATCACCCCAGTAGCTTTTTCACCGACGGTGGCGGTACCGGTAGTAGGGATAGATTCCTGAGCAGTGCCGGAGAAGGTTTTTTTGGTGGCGATGAGAGTCGGAATACCAAGTTGAGAAGCCTCAGCGATAGCAATACCAAACTGTTTGGTGATTTTTTGAGGAATAAAACGAATAGTGATGAGGGCGCGACCAAAGAAAAGGTAAGCCAAGAAACCCAAAATAAAAAAGGCAGGAATAATTAAGAGCAGTAAAAGATTGGGCCGAGGTAAGTTGGGGAGTTTTAATTGAGGCAGGGAGGGAAGCGAGATTTTGAAGGGAATTTTTTTCTTGGCCGGACGCTCTTCATCTCCGGCAAAAGCATATTGTGGTTCGGCTTCCAGAGAGTCTTCCGGTTCAATTATCTCAACCGGGTCAGACGCAGAAAAGGAAGGTGGTGAGGAAGTGTCCTCATAGGCAAAACCCAACTCTTCCATGGAAGAGGGAATTTCTTCCGGTATGACTAAGTTGGATTCCTCTTCAGGTATAGGAGCGGCGGAATCGGTCTCGTCGGCCTTGATTTCCAGTCCCATAAATTGAACGGCTTCAATGCCACCGGTGAGGGCAATAGCTTTAATCGAAAAATCGACCGGAAGAATTTCGACCTTGGGTATATGTTTAAAAGGAAGTCGTTCCGTCCAGGGAAAGGCGGTAATCTGTTGAGATTCTTCTTCCAGACCACCACCATTCGTCAAAATAAAGCGGGCGGGATAATTGGGAAGGTCCATCCGAGTGAGACCTTCTTCGACATCATGGGCCAGATCCCCCGAACGAGCGACCTCTTCGGTTTTGTTGACGATGCCGAGATAAACATAAGAAATGGCGACTTTGCTGGTATAAACCTCAAGCAAAATAACCGTCGGAGGCATCCCTTCTTTTTTCTTTAGAAAATGGGCAATGGCCCGATTGGTGGTGACGGCGCCAATTGGCTCCAAACCAAGCTCCTTAAAAAGATGACCTACCAACTTGGTTTTAGAGGCATGAATTTTTTCTTCTTCCATCCATGAACCGGGCAAGCCAATGATAGTCCGTTTGGGCTGGGACTTGATGACTTTGATAGCCTGATCCAAAGAAGAGTCGACACCGTTAATTAGAGACTCTTCGTCGGCCCAGGATTCATAAGAACCGACATTGACCACTTCAGGTTGTCCGTTCAAAACTTCCCAAAGGGCAGTTTTAATCAGCGATTCATGAATTTCGATAGCCAAGAAATATTCCGGCTCAGGGGAGTTTGATTTATGGCCAAATAGATTAACTAAATTCACAAAAAGTTTGTTTGTCAAACAAACTGTAAATAGAGACGACGGGTGCCGGCTCCAAGAGATTCTTGTTTGACTATCTTTATCTTAGCAAGTTCTGCCAGACTTTCCACATGTGGACCACCACAAAGTTCCTTGGAAAAAGTTTGCGGCCCTTTGCCAATGGTATAAACACTGACCAGATCAGGGTATTTTTGACCAAAAAAAGCTAAAGCGCCTTCCGCAATGGCCTGATCTTTGGGCATCTCGGTGCGGGTAACAGGCAGTTTTTCTTTGATTTTTTGATTGATCAAGTCTTCGAGAGCCTTAATCTGTTCTTCAGTTAATTTATCCGGGTGAGAAAAATCGAAGCGCAGTCTCTCGGCGGTAATATTGCTACCTTTTTGACTGACATGCTCACCAAGTATCCGGCGCAAGGCGGCGTGGAGCAAATGGGTGGCGGTGTGGTAAGCAGTGACGGTTTGGGAATGATCAGCAAGCCCACCTTTGAAGGAGCCGGCAGAAGCAGTACGACTGAGATTTTTATGTTTTTCAAATTCCAGTTCGAATTGATTTTGATCGACAGTCTTGCCTATCTGGGCCAAAATCTCGGTGGTAATTTCGAGAGGGAAACCATAATTTTGATAGAGGTCAAAGGCATCTTTGCCGGTGATTTCGGCTTTTTTTTCCATTTCCTTGATGCCTTTATCAAGGGACTTTTCAAATTTGCCAATCTCGGCCGCGATGGCACCCTGGACATACAATGTGTCATCACCGACAAAATAGATGTTTTTATATATATCAATGATGGAAGAGGTAATACCGGCTAGTTTGACGATACCTTCTCTGCCACCCATCAAAAAGTGCAGTTTGACGGCGGCCCGGCGCAGTAGGCGACGAAGGACATAGCCTTGGGCCTTGTTGCTCGGGAAAACCCCGTCTTTAATTAAAAACGAGGCGGCGGTGAGATGATCGGCAATGATACGCATGGAAGGCTTACTCTCGTCATCGAGATAGGATCGACCGGATAATTTTTCTACTTCCTTGATGATAGGTGAGTACAAATCGGTATTAAAAATATCCGGATCGTGGTTAACGGCCGCAGCCAACCGAACTAGCCCGCCGCCAAAATCGATATTTTTTTGAGGGAGTTCGGACAGGGTGCCGTCCGCCTCTTTACGATACTGCATAAAAACAGAGTTGCCAATTTCCAGGTAACGACCACAGTCGCAGTTAGGATGACAGGCCTCTTTTTGGTAAATGGAGGATTCATGAAGTTTGAGGTCTGCACCAAAATCATAAAAAACTTCGGAGTCCGGACCACCGGGTTCCCCCACCGGCATTTTTTCCGGTTCCCCTGCCCTCGACCACCAATTTTTTTTGGCCGGATAAGTAAAAATGTGTTGATCCGGAGTGGAAATATTGGCCCGGAGAAAAAGGTCCTTCCAGATTTCGATAGTTTCGGTATCTCTGGGGATCTCCGAATTACCCTCAAAGACAGTGACAAAAAGACGGTGAGGATCCAAACCAAGTCCCTTGCCGGCATCGGTCAGAAATTCGAAGAAAAATTTGAGCTGTTCCTTTTTAAAATAATCTCCCAAGGACCAGTTCCCCAGCATTTCAAAAAAAGTAGTGTGACGATTATCTCCGACTTCTTCGATATCTTGGGAACGGAAACATTTTTGAGAATCGACCAATCTCTTACCCAGAGGATGTTTGGCCCCCAAAAGATAGGGCATCATGGGCTGCATCCCGGCCGAAGTAAAAAGAGTAGTAGCGTCTCCCTCCGGGACTAAGGAAGCGGATGGAAGAATAGCGTGACCACGGCGCTCGAAAAAATTTAGATATTTTTGGCGGATGTCGTTGGTAGTCATGTGGAAAGATTATATCAAGACCATAATGCTTTGTTCATTATGGGCGCAGATACAAGAGGAAGCGCAGAACGACATTTCGATAATAATCATTATCGAAAGGAGGCCGAGCAAGCTCTTATACCGATTCTCCATGGGGAGTGAAAGGCTCAGGACGAGAAGGACGAACTGAGGGAGGAGGTGGAGGAGGAGCCTCATAGGTGGCGTGATGCTGGGTTTCTTCCGGAGATAAAAAGGGCATGGTTCTGGGGGCAGGTCTTTCGGGAATGGAATCCACAAATTTCTTGACTAACTTACGACCTTCCTCAGTACCAAATAAAAAAGCACCGGCGACACCTAAGGCGATACCTAGGCCAAAAGAAGAGAAGGAGGCAGATTTGGGTTTATCAGAGGGAGTTGTCATAAGTATCCATTTCTATCGGTGGAGTGGGTTTGTCCCGACCCAGTAAATGGGAAATCGTCTCAACAATTTTGCCGCTTTCTTTAAAACCTTCAAGGATGGCAAAGATGCCCAACGCCGGCTGAGAAATTTTTTCGATGGTGTCCGAAACGGTATCGATAGTCTGGTTGACGCGACCGACGGAGTAGCGAAGTTCTTTAAGCAGATAAATAATCTGGATACCGACCGCAGTGGCGACGACGGTGAGTAGGATCACGGAAACCATAGAAATAATCTGGGGAAGGGTCATAAATACATGATATCAGAATATGGGGAAGAAGTTTGAAAGGAGACGCTACTTTGAGATGATGGTCACGGGAACTTTTTTAGAAGTGGTGCGACCGAAACGGTTGACCGTCTTGACTTCAATGATGGTTTCACCAATAGGTAAATTTACTCTAGCCAGAAAATGTCCGGTGGAGTCGGGACGAAGTTTGGTTTCTTCATTGATAAAAACAGTGGCGTCGACAACGGTGTCACCCTCAATCTCTACCGGAGAAACCAAAACAGCATCCGGATAAGGACGGACTAAGGTAAGTTTGGGAGGGGTGATAATCGCTCGAAATTGAAAAAACAAATAGACTAAAAAAACTAGAGCTCCAAGGATAAAAGGCAAGTACTGATTGGTATTCTCCGGGAGAACCAGGCGACGGTGAGGTTTGGTGGTAGAACCGGAATCGGGAAGCCGATAATCGCGCCGGAAAATGGCCACTAATTCAGCCGGGTCAAGATCCAGTCGCTGGCTAAGGTTTCTGATAAAACCTTTGGCAAAAGTTTCGGAGGGCAGGATGGAGTAATTATCGAGCTCTAGAGCCTCGATATAACGAGTATCAATCTTGGTTAAATGCGAAAGCTGATCCAGAGAAAGACCCCGTTGAACCCTGGCCCTGCGGATTATTTGACCGACGGTCTTCATACTAGGAATTTTCTTCGCCGGGGAAAACTTCACTTAAACTGCCGACGATAATTTCCCGGGGTTTGTTACCTTCGGCATGAGCCAGGACACCCGCCTGTTCCAGCTGGTCCAAGATACGGGCGGCACGGGCATAGCCGATTTCAAGCCGACGCTGAAGTAGAGAGGCAGAGCCTTTACCTTCGGCAATAACTAAGTGGGCGGCTTCTTCAAATTTGTCATCAACATCACCCATGTTTTGACCGGAAGAAGACATGGTGCCGGCAGGGGCGCTTTCTTTGACGATCGAGTCGTCGGTTTGAGGGCTAAGACCGGACTTGCGGATAAAATCAATGAGATTTTTAATTTCTTTGTCCGAAACAAAAGCGCCTTGGATTCTTTTGGGCTTGGCCACATCGGGAGGAACGAAAAGCATATCCCCTTTGCCCAGGAGTTTTTCGGCCCCAGGGGTGTCGATAATAACCCGAGAATCGATCATAGAAGTCACTTGGAAGGCAATACGAGCAGGGATGTTGGCTTTGATAATACCGGTCAAAATGTTTACGGAAGGTCGCTGAGTGGCGAGAATCAAATGGATACCAACGGCCCGAGCCATTTGAGCCAAACGGACGATCTTATCCTCGATATCCCCGGCATTTTTGGACATCATAACATCGGCCATTTCGTCAACGATGACGATAATAAAAGGCATAGCTTGAAAACCACTCATTTCGTTGTAACCGGCAATATTTTTGACACCCATTTCTTCAAAAAGACGGTAGCGTCTTTCCATTTCTTTGACCAACCAACCAAGAGCATTGCCGACTTTGCCGACATCGGTGATGACTCGGGTGAGCTGATGAGGGATGTCGTTATAGGGAGTCAACTCAACTCTTTTAGGATCAACCATAATAAACTTAACTTCTTCCGGAGAAGCACGAAAGAGGATGGAAGAAATAATGGCGTTAATTAAAACCGATTTTCCGGAACCGGTCGTACCAGCAATAAGTAAGTGAGGCATTTTGGCCAGATCGGCGACAACTTCTTGACCGGAGACATCAAGACCGAGAGAGAAAGCTGTCTTGGAACGGTTATCCTGCATTACTTTCTTGGAAAGCATTTCCCTAAGAGAGACAAATTCCAATGAACGATTCGGAATTTCGATACCAACCAAATCACGACCGGGGATGGGAGCCTCGATACGAATTTGACCTTGCGGAGCCGAAAGAGCCAGAGCCAAGTCCGATTGAAGAGCACTAATTTTACTGAGCTTCGTACCCATGGTAATAGCCAAGGCATACTGAGAAACGGCCGGACCTTGATGAACCTCCATTACTTTGGCGACGATACTAAAAGAGCCAAGGGTTTTTTCGATAATCTCGATATTTTTATTAATGTCACCGCGATCGGCTTTGCCAAGTTTTTGATCACTCAATAAAGTTAACGGCGGATATTGCCAAACACCGGCCGAAGCACCCTCCGGTAAACGATGAAGTTCGGTAACGGCCGAAGGGCGAGTTTGTTCGCGACTGACAATCTTGACCGGCTCACTGACTTGGTGACTGACAGAAGGAGCTTCTTCCCCACCGGTAATTTTGACGGTATTACCTTTTCCCAAAAAAACGGGGGTGTTGCCAGGGAGTCCAGGCACTTTCAACTTGCCAAGGGTTCCGGTAAGGCCACCATATAAATCTTGAAAAAAAACCAAAACATCCTCAATAGAAGTTTCAAAAAGGATAAAAAGACCGATAACCGTGCCAGTAAGATAAAAAAGAATAGTTCCGGGAACGGAAATCAGGGAAACCACCGAGTCTTTGATACCGAGGCCTAAACTGCCGGTGCCAAAAAGACCGGAAAGAGAAATCATCGTGATAAGACTCCCTAAGAGAACATGAGTCGAAGCAATGGCTAGTTTGGCGTGAGTGATAATGAGTCCGCCGACGATAAAAATAAAAGGCAGAAAAAGAAAAGGCCAACCAAAAAACTGTTGGCCATATTCATTGACTTTAGTGAGAAGGTCCCCCTGTCTGGAAAACGAGATCGCAATCAAGCCCCCAAGCCCCATTAAAGCCACGGCAAAAATGGAGTTTAAAGTATCTTTTTTAAGATTCAGTTTGTAGGGCTTAGAACGACGACCTTTTTTACGAGCCATAAGTATCTACTAGTATAACTCAAACGCGCCTAGTGAGATTCAGATTTTTTAGACTTCAATAAGGATGGCGATGACTAAGGGACGGCGTTGGGTATGCTCGAAAGCAAACTTCTCCAGCTGATCCTCAATCTTCTTTCTGAGGAAGCCCCAGTCGGTAGCCGGTCCTTTGATATCCTTTAGACACCGTTGTACTTGATTCCGGGCATCGCGAATTAAGTCTTGGGACTCTTTCTGGTAGACAAAGCCTCGAGAAATGACTTCGATGTCGCCACCGACCTGAGAGGTGTCGTGGCGGATAGGAACAATGGCGAGAAGAATACCATCTTCGGACATGACTTGGCGGTCACGGAGAACGACGGTGCCGACATCTCCGATACCCAAACCGTCGACATAGATATTTTTGGTTTCGAACTTAGGACCTTCTTTGACAATGTGATCTTCCAGAATGACCGACTGACCTTCGGAGAGAACAAAAACCTTGTTCGGATCGTGATTAAGGTCTTTGGCTAAACCTTTGTAAAGCATCATGTGACGAAGATCACCACCAATAGGGATGATGTTTCGAGGACGAACGAGGCGGGCCAGAAGGGCCATATCGCCGCGATAGCCGTGACCGGAAACATGAAGGTTCTCGGAAGTGCCGGAATAGATGACATCGATTTGATTTTTGTACAAAGTGTCCATCAGATCAAATATGTCGGCGTCGTTACCGGTGCCGGGAATAGCGTTACTGCTGATGATGACTTTGTCGCCTTTTTTAAGACGAGCCAAACGGTGCTCATTATTGGCCAGACGATGCATGGCAGAACCGGACTGACCTTGAGAGCCGGAAATAATGATGGAGACTTGATTGGCCGGAAGACCGGCAATCTGAGCGGGCTTGATAAGAGTGCCGTCGGGGATTTTGATAAAACCGGTTTTGACGGCAGCTTCAATATTTTGTTCGACCGAGCGACCGATGATGGCCACTTTGCGGTGATATTTGATAGAAGCATCAATGGCAATTTGGAAACGAGAAATGGAAGAAGACATCCCCGTAAAAACTACCTTGCCGGCGGTGGCTCTAATTTCGTTGTCGATGGCAGTCATGAGACTTCTCTCGGAAGGACAGTAGCCCGATTTTTCAATACCGAGACAGTCAGTCAACATCAGATCGACGCCTTCAGAGCCGGCCAGAGCCATACCGCCAAGATCCGGGGGAAGATTATCAATAGGAGTCAAATCAAACTTATAATCGGCTCCATGATAGACAGTGCCGGCCGGAGTTTTGATCAAGAGATGAAAACAGTTTGGCACAGAGTGCGTCGAGTGAATGAAACGGATATGGAAAGGTCCAAGGTCGAGAGATCCTTCGACCGGGGTCATCCGATTGGTAATACCAAATTCGCGAACACGGATTTCGGCCATGGCGATGGCGAGTTTGCCTCCAAAAACCTCGACATTCCTGAGACGGGGAAGGATATATGGTAGACCCCCAATGTGATCCATGTGAGGATGAGTGAGGACAATACCGAGCAAGTTTTTGCCCGATTTCTCGAGATAACTAATATCCGGGATGACGGAGTCAACGCCAAGATCACTGCTCTGGGGAAAACCCATACCGCAGTCGACGACCAGCTGGTCATCACCGAATTCGTAAACATACATGTTTTTAGTTGCACTACCAACTCCTCCTAGAGGAATCAACTTGAGTTGAGACATAAATTTTAGATAATTATTTTTCCTAAATAATATTGTAGCCTACTGTCTTAACAGTAAGGGTTGGCGGGAAAAAGACGCCAAATAATCCTAAATGACGGGGTAAGTTTCGCAGGGGAAAATGGGTGGTATACATCGATTAGACTTCTACTCAGGCACACATACTCTGGGACAACGATTCCGTGGACTGGGAGAAGTATACCATACCGGCGAGAATAGCCTTTACAAACGGGTCAAGACGAGTAAACTGAAAGGGAAATGAAAAAGACCAAAACAAGAGTAAAAAAGGCTAAACCAGGAGGAAAACAACGAGAGCGGGTGGTAAGAATTTTCAATTGTTCCGAGGATGTCTGGCCATTTATCGAAGCCTACGGAGACAAGAAACTACAGGCCTGGGAAATAAATGAAAATGCCAACCTGACCGATAAAGATCTCTTTTCGATGGCGGAGGAGTTCGAATTTACCTTTATCACCCCCCGGCCACTCGATCCCCTTTTTGTCGAGTATTACAAAAACCTGTGTATGGTCCGTGACTTGGAAATTTTGGTAACCAAAAAACACTCGGGAAAGCTCTGTGAAGATATTCTCGATGATAAAAAAATCATGGATCGCCTGATTGGGATGAAGAAGAAATACAAGAGATTATCGATCACTTCTTACTCGACTTCCCCGGAGTTTTTATATCTTGTTAAAACATTGCGGGACAAGGGCGTGGAGGTGAGGACGCCGGCCGCTCCGGAAGAGTCCGATGCTTGGACGGTGAATTTCTATGGCAGTAAGTCCGGGATTAGACAACTGACCCAGATAAATGGAGCGATTCGGGCAGATCTGAAGATGCCCGATGGAGTAGTGAGCTCCGGCATTATCGATACGGCGGGAATTGCGGCCAATAAATATATCAAAGAAGGTGGGGTAGTAATCAAAACTAATAAAGGCCATTCCGGAGCAGGCGTCTTGATTTTTCGCAAAGGCGACCTGCCTAAAAGATTCGAAGAATGTGAGAAAAAAATTATTGAAATACTGAGACGGGATGCATACTGGGAAAAATTTCCCATTGTCATTGAGTCACTCATTAAGCCGAACCCGAGGATTGGCGGAGGTTTTCCCAATTCCGAGTTCCTGATAAAGAAAGATGGCGAGGTCAAGTTCTTGTATTACTGCGGTATGAGGGTAGACTCCGAAGGGGTTTTTGCCGGCATTGAAATCGGAGAAGAAACACTCCCCAAAAGGGTCGCCTCCAGAATCACGGACATTGGCTATTTAATCGGCGAACAGTATTCCCAGGATGGCTACCGGGGTTATTTCGATATAGATTATATCGCCGGCAAAAATGGGGAAATTTTTGTCAACGAATCAAATGTGAGAGTCACGGGAGGCACCCATATGTACTGGACGGCGGTAGAACTGGCCGGTCGCGATTTTATGAAAAAGTCATATGTCCTTTGCGAAAATATGCACACTTTACCGGGCAAAAAAGGAACGACTTTCAAAAAACTCTTTGAACGGATGAAGCCAATTTTATTTTCTAGGAAGACCAAAGAAGGTTTAGTGATTTGTTCGTCTAACCTACTTCATGATGGCTACTTGTCCTACATCATTTTTGGAAAAAACAAAAAGAGGGCAGAAACGCTGGAAGCGGAGATGAAGAAGTTGTTGGAAAAATAATTTAGTATTTCGGAAGGAAGCCTTTGACATTGTCGGGGGTGACCTGGACGGTCTTGGCTTGGCCGGTGACGACCATGGTGGCGACTTTACGGACCACACCCTCGATGGTGCGATTCAGAGTACGGATACCGGCGTCATATCCTAAGGGGCGGATGAGGGTGGGCCAGAGGACGGGATCGATGGTGATAGTCGCAGGGTCCATACCGGCGGCTTCGAGAGCTTTGGGTAATAAATAATTTTGGGCGATGTGGGTTTTTTCTTCGTCGGTGTAGGACGGCATTTGAATCGGTTCCAGACGATCCATAACGGCGGTAGCAAGGTTCCCTGTGTTGTTGGCGGTGGCGATAAACATGACTTCGGACAGATCCACCGGATAATCAATGAAGTGATCCAGAAAACGATCGTTTTGGCTTGGGTCGAGGAGTTCCACTAAAACACCCATGATATCCATACGAGCTTCTTCAGTGACACGGTCGATTTCATCGAGAAGGATAATGGGGTTTTTGACGCCGGCGGAACAGAGGGCGCGGGCGACATAACCCGGTTCAGCTTCGATGTGCAAACGGGACTCACCACGGAGGTCACGGGCGGAGCCAAGGCCACCAAAAGGAATACGGGCGATGGGACGGCCCAGCGCTTCGGAGAGAGCATAAGCAAAAGTAGTTTTGCCGGTACCGACGAGACCGACCAAACAGAGAATGGGGGCACGGGCGACACCAAGGTTTCTGGTCTGTCGGAGTTTTAAGACGGCCATGTACTCGATGATTCTTTCTTTGACCGAGTCCATACCGTAATGACTTTTGTCCATAGAGGCTTTAATGGAAGTTAAATCTATCGGTTTATCTACGCGCTTGTCCCAAGGAATTTTGACGATCCAGTCGATGTAATGCGAAACTTTTTCGAACTCTTCGGAGTAAAAGCCTTGGGTAAACATGCGCTCGAGACGAGCAACCATGTCG
>JAHFKQ010000058.1 GCA_023245265.1 Candidatus Collierbacteria bacterium | reverse complement strand
CTAAACAGCAACTACCAATTATTGTCCTCGGCTTTTGCCGACTTCAAAAGGGATAAAGTCCGCACCGGCTTAACATCCTTGGGAATTATGATTGGCGTGCTATCGGTGGTGTTACTAATCGCGCTGGGCTTGGGACTAAAAAACTATATCCGAGACCAATTTGAAAGCTTGGGCGCCAACTTGGTAATGATCCTTCCCGGTGCCGGCTTTTCCGGAGGAGGCAACCCGGCCAGCTTGACCGGTGGAGCGGAGTTTGACGAAAAAGATGTGGCCAGTATAAAAAAATTACCAAATATTAAATATGTGGTGCCCATCTACATTCATTCATCGACGGTAAGCTCGGCCAATGAAGTTAAGAAAGTCAATGTCATGGGAGCCAATGAAGATATGTTCTCGCTACTAAATTTGAAAGTTCTGGCCGGAGAGCTGTGGAAAAAAGCGGATGTAGATAAAAAAGCTAAAGTGGCGGTGCTGGGTTATACCGTGGCGGAAAATCTATTTACCAATCCCAGTAATGCCTTAGGAAAGACTATTCGGATCGAGGGGCTGAGATTAAAAGTTATTGGAGTGGCAAAGAAAATTGGCAATCAAGAACGGGACGGAGCGGCTTTTGTGCCTTACACCACCACTTTTGACTCAATCAATACCAAGAAAACTTTTTTTGCCATCTATCTGGGAATCGCGACGCAGGATGTGGTGAGCGGTGTCAAAGCCAGTGTCGAAAAAACTTTATTGAAGCGCTATGATAAGGCCAAATTTTCGGTGACGGAGCAATCAGAAATTTTATCTTCAATAAATCAAATTTTTGCCATCCTCAATTTATTTTTGATCGCTATCGGCTCTATCTCACTCATTGTCGGCGGTGTGGGGATTATGAATATTATGTATGCCACCGTCACGGAGAGAACCAGGGAAGTGGGTATCCGCCGGGCCTTGGGGGCCACCAGAAAAGATATTCTGCTCCAATTTTTAACCGAGTCCACGATGCTCTCACTTTTTGGTGGAATTGTGGGACTACTCTTGGCGATCGCGATTGTGCTATTTATCCGAAACTGGTTCCCGGTGGCGGTTAATGTTTTTGCCGTCGTTTTGGCTATCGGAGTCTCCAGCGCCATCGGAATTTTCTTTGGCGTTTTCCCGGCCAAAAAAGCCGCCGATCTCTCCCCGATGGAAGCGATCCGCTACGAGTAAGATGTGATATATTCTGTCTATGGCAGAAAAGCTTAAAATAAAAAATTCCGAGCTATCCGAAGCAGCCGTTGAAAGTCTTAGATTGGTTCAGAAAGAGGTTGAAAAAATAGTCTCCGAGGATATAAAAGAGTTTACCTATCAAGCTTTGGCCGAAGTCGATGAAAATTACTGGAAGGCACCAGCCAGCTCTTCGGGAAAGTTCCATCCGCCGGAAGATAATGGAGAAGGTGGCTTAGTAAGACATGTGATAAAAGGAGTAGCCGTCATCGAGCAGTATGCCAGGAGAGCCAGATTTACCGAAAGAGAACTGGATGAAGCCATCAGTGCCTTCTTGCTACATGATACATGCAAAAATGGGGTAGTCTGGACGACACCAAAAACTGATTATACCCATGGCTTGATTGCGGCCGAGTGGCTGGAAAAGTTCGATTTGGAACCGGCAGCCAAAGTAGCAATTCAAAATGCCGTCCGTTTTCATATGGCTCCATGGTGTTATGCTATCAGCCCCTTTGAAGATAGGCTGTATTCCAAAGAAGAAATGAATAGAAATTTGGAGGAAATGTCTCGAGCGATGTTTCCAACCAGAATCGAGGAAGCAGTGAGAGAGGCCGACTATTGGTCTTCAAGGTCATCGATGTCCTTCTTCCCCGGATCACCAGTCGAGATCCGGCATGACTTGCCAGAGGAGATTAAGAAGTAAGGCCTTTAACTAAAGAAATATTTTTCAGATTGGGGCCTTGTTTGTCATCGCCCGGAACTTCCAGAATTAGGGGTAGGTGAAGCAGATCTTGATGATTAATGAATGACTTGAGACCTGCGAGACCAATTTTGCCTTCGCCGATATTAGCATGTAGGTCCCGATGAGAACCAAGGTCTGAAGCACAGTCATTGAGGTGCAAACAGACCAACCGGTCCAGTAATTTGAGAGACTTTAATTCCTTCAATAATTTTTTGATTTCTTCGGGACTGCGCAGATCAAGACCGGCGGCAAACAAATGCACCGTGTCTAAACAAACCTTCAGTCTGGGGTCGGCGACTTTTTCGATTAAATAAGACAACTCAGTCAGGGAACCGATTTTGCCGTTTTGACCGGCGGCATTTTCCAAGATTAAATCACAGCCGGAGGTCAGAGCCAAGATCCGCTGAAGGCCCGCGACAAGCTGATCCTTGACCGAATCAAAACCGGCACCAAGGTGAGAGCCAATATGGATGATGACACCGGCGGAGTTTATCCGGGCACCATTTTGTAAATCCATCACCAGAGAATTGATGGATTTTTCAAAAAGCTCTGGCCCTAGAGATGCTAAATTGACCAGATAAAGGGCATGAATAAAGACGGGACCCAAGTGATGTTTTTTGATACCCGACAAAAATTTTTCGATATCGCCGGCGTCAAAGGGTTTGCGAAACCATAAGCGCGGTGAGCCGGCAAAAATCTGCAAACAGTTGCCACCGATGGCCAACGAATTATCGATGGCGTGGTGCAAGCCTCCCGCAATAGAAACATGACCGCCAACAAATCTCATTTATTTTTCCTCTATCTCGATACTCTTAATGGAAATATCGGTCACAGGCTTGTCACCGGCAGAAGTAGGAGTCGAGACGATAGCATCGACCACTTCTTGGCCTTTGATAACTTTGCCAAAGATAGTGTGCTTGTTATTAAGCCACACGGTTGGGACGACAGTAATGAAGAACTGAGAACCGTTGGTGTTGGGGCCGGAGTTCGCCATGGCCAGCATATAGGGAGCGCTAAAGTCATACCCATTATTAAACTCATCAGCAAATTGGTATCCCGGTCCGCCCATGCCGGAACCCAAAGGGTCACCACCTTGGATCATAAAATCGGGAATGACGCGGTGGAAAATAGTGCCACTGTAAAGAGAGCGGCCTGAAACCTTCTGACCGGTTTTGGGATCGGTCCAGTCCTTGGTCCCTTTAGCTAGGCCAATAAAGTTGGCGACGGTCTTGGGAGCGGCTTTGGGGAACAGTTCGATAGTGATATCGCCTTTTCCGGTTTTGATAACAGCGGTCGCAGTGGTGATTTCGGCAGAAGGTGTAGACATAGAGTTGGGAGTATTTTCGTTAATAATGGTTGGAGACGGAGTAATGATGGTGATTTTGGGGTCGGTCAATTTGAAAGAGGTATTCGACTGGGTATTGGGAGTCAGTTGACAGCCAGCCAGGAAAATGGCAAAAAATATCGGTAAGGATTTTTTAAGAGTTAAAGACATTGCTTATGATAACATGAGAGTGGATGCACATGCCTGTAGTAGTCGGAATTATTGTCGCCATTATCTTTCTGGTGGCCTTTTCGGAATGGTTTTATCATCTAGTCGAGGGCTGGAAAGAGATCGTGGTGGATGACATCTACTATGTTTATCGGATAGTCGGAGTTTCGGTTTTTTCGATGCTGGTGGTGGGATCGACTTTCTTTGGCATGGCCATCGTCACCGAATGTCCCAATGAAACGAGAGAAGGAGTATTTGCCAGACTTCGTTGTGAAGAATACCTAAAGATTAAGGCCGGGACTGATAAAGTGTTTGGTGGTGAGGAGATTTCTCCAGAAAATAAATAGTCTCCTGACGATGAGCGGTTCGGGTGCGATGAGTTTCCTTACGCCACTTTAACCCGACAAAGAAGACCTCCAACTCGGCTTGGCTAAAGGAAAGGTCCGGAACATCGACACCGTATTTTTTGTTGTGAGCGATCTCCTGGGTTTCGGCCGCAAAAGGAGTGAAGATAATTAGACAAAACTTTTTATTAAACGATGCTAAAGCATTCTCCAAAACCTGTCGCCAATCGTAGTTATGCTCCAAAACATGACGCATAATCAGGCCGTCGACATGGGAGCGATACTCTCTTAAATCGACGACTTTATCCACAAACGGATTGGCACTGCCATCCAGACCGAGATACTCTCCCTGAAAAAATCTTTTAAAGCCACCGGTCCCACAACCCCAGTCCTCCACGGCCGGCATGTCGGCCAAAAAGGCGGCGGCCAGACGATAAGTAATCGTGTCTCCGTACTTGAAAGACCCCATGGTCTTAATACCACTGTACCAGAGATCCCATTTGCCTAACATACTTGGAGAAGACATAGATTTCGATTATAGCGGTTACTTAAGAAAGGAACGGAGGAGCTTATCGATCCATCTTTCTAAGAAAAATCTTCGATCTTTTTTGGCGGGAGTCATACCGGAAACCGGATTCCACCAAGCAGAAGTAATGACCCAATCACTACCTTGTCTTTTGACGGCGGCCACAATCTTGTAACCGTTTACCACCTTGATATGTTTATTGGAATTTGTCGTGGCGCTGGTTTGAACCTCATCGGGGAAACGGACCGCGGAATCTACCCAGTCCGGAT
>JAHFKQ010000057.1 GCA_023245265.1 Candidatus Collierbacteria bacterium | reverse complement strand
AAATGCCCATCCCTGGCGGTCAAGTGATCAATATTTGTGGTCCGGAGGGCGTCACCCTGCAAATCGTCCTCTGGTACGAGTAATTACTTTTTAAGCCCGGTTCACCCCGGGCTTTTTTTCATTGGTTAAATCCTGTTTGACAAGCAAGGTTATAATTTAATTATGAATAAAAATCCCTGGATCAATGCACTCTTGGCTTTTTTATATATTTGCCTTTTGGTTTTTGTCATGACTTGGGGATCGAGGCTTCTCCCACACCCAGATCCGGCCATTATGCCGGTGGTTATGATTAGCCTCTTTACTCTTTCCGCCGCTGTCATGGCTTATCTATTTTGTCTCCAGCCGCTCATGCTTTATTTGGATGGCCACAAAAAGCCGGCCGTTCGCCTTTTCCTTCAAACTGTTGGGATCTTTGGTGGCATCACCATCATCATGTTAATTCTTCTCTTCTCCCGCATCCTTTCCTAGGTGCCTGTGTTGCAATTTCCTCTTAATCCTTTTATAGTTTCAATATGACACCACTAAACAAGCTAAAAGAAGCCGCCATAAAAGAAATTGCCGGTAGACCGAATTTGGAAGGTACAGGTGCCGACCCAAAGAGGCAAGCCGAGTTTAATGACCAAGCTGGAGTAAGTGGTTTATCAGCTGAAGTTGACGCCGCCAAAAAAAGATTCGCTGAAACCGGCGACCTGACTAAATTTAACGCAGAAACCAATCGTCGCTAAGGGCTTACTCTTGACCTTTCGGGTTATCTTTGGTTTAATGGTCTTAGACCATGATCCAAAAAATATCTGCTCCCATTTCTGTCGATCTTCTTTACGATCACCGCAAACATACCGTTATTCCCCGGCAAATTTTCTGGGATGGTCAAAATTTACGGATTGATCAAGTTGGGTTGCACCATACATTCCGTGAAGGTCGGACTCTTTTCCATGTTTTTTCCGTCGTTTCGGCCGGACTTTCTTTCCGTCTCAAATTAGATACCGAGTCCCTCTTTTGGACTTTAGAAGAACTCTCCGATGGGCTTACCAATTAGGCTGGATTTTAATTTTTCTCCGTCGACGATCATGCATATCGACCTTAACTCCTGTTTTGCGACGGTAGAACAGCAAGCCAATCCGCTTCTGCGTGGCAAGCCTATCGCCGTCGCCGCTTATGACACTCCTAATGGCTGTATCGTGGCCCCCTCGGTCGAAGCCAAAAAATTAGGTATCAAAGTCGGTATGCGAGTAAAA
This sequence comes from Candidatus Collierbacteria bacterium, assembly GCA_023245265.1. Lineage (GTDB taxonomy): Bacteria > Patescibacteriota > Microgenomatia > UBA1400 > MFAQ01 > UBA10133. Next base: position 3,448 of record JAHFKQ010000057.1, on the reverse strand, counting down.
GATGGCCGTCTTCTTTGCCCGGATCTTTTAATCCTCTCTCCGGACTCGGACAAGTATCGAGCTGTCCACTTGGCTCTCAAGCGACTACTTTCCAATTACACCCCGACCGTTACCCCCAAATCCATCGATGAGTTCGTGCTCGATTTTGCCGGTACACCCGCCCTAAGCCGAGGACTTCTAATGGTGAGCCAGGAAATTAAAGACCGTATTAAAAAAGAAGTCGGAGATTACCTCACCGTTTCCATTGGCCTCGGTCCTAATCGGTTCTTGGCCAAAACCGCCAGTAATCTTCACAAACCGGATGGCTTGGACGAAATAAACAAAGATAATTTTCTCAAAGTTTATGAGGGACTTACTCTGACTGATCTGACCGGCATTGCCAGGCAAAATGCTATCCGTCTTAACTCCGTGGGCATTTACACTGTTTTGGATTTTTTCCGAGCCGATTTAAGCCTTCTTCGTTCGGCTTTTCGGTCTGTCTTGGGTTATTACTGGTTTGTGCGCCTTAGAGGTTGGGAAGTGGACGATCTGGACTGGGGGGTCAAGAGCTTCGGCCACTCTTACGCCCTGCCTAAGTTCTTGACCAAGCCAGAAGAGTTGGCTCCCATCCTGGCCAAGCTGGTTGAAAAGCTTGGTTTTCGCATGCGTGGAGCCAATTTCCAAGCCAAAGGGGTGCATCTCGGCTTACTCTTCAAGGACAGCCAGTACTGGCACCAAGGGATGAGCCTGGATCAGCCCGTCTCTTCGAGCCAGGACATTTATCGGGTCGCTTATCGGCTTCTCTCGCACTCTCCCTATCATCTCCCGGTGCGGAACTTAGCCGTCTCTTGCTTTGACCTTTCCCCGAGGGATACCCTCCAACTCGGTCTATTTGAGGATCGGCTTAAAAAAGACGATTTAATCAAAGCTCTGGATGATATCAACGATCGCTGGGGCAGTTTCGTGGTCACTCCGGCCAGAATGGCTAATATACCCACGGCAGTGCCTGATCGGATTGGATTTGGCAATATTCGTGGCCTCTAGTGCTTCTCGTACAGAGCCTCGCCGGCTTCAGCCTCGGCTTTGGTCTTGTGGATAGTGCCGTCCGGGTGGTTGGCCGGAGAATAGATGGTATAGAGCTTTAAGGGATGAGTCTCGGAGGTATTGATGATATTGTGATTGGTGCCTGCCGGAACAATCACCACATCGCCGTCTTTGAAGCTACTTTCCTCACCGTTAAGCACCGCTTTGCCTTCACCAGCCTCAAATCTAAAGAATTGATCAATAGTTGGATGAACTTCCATACCTATCTCCTCCCCCGGAAGTAAGCTCATCAGGACCAGCTGAGAGTGGGGGGCTGTATATAGGACCTTGCGAAAGTTATCATTCTCAAGCGTGTCTTGTTCGATGTTTGTATGAAATCCAACCATAATTTTTAGAACTGATAATACCTCATCTTACACCCAAATTGGGTTGTCTACTACCCGGGAGCTATCATGCCTGAGTCCAGCCCAATTCATGCCTAGGCTCAACTTGACAAAAGACCTATAATACTGTAGAATACCCCCACTATGAAACAACTTTTAATCTCCGCCTTTCTCGCCATCCTTACCCTCCAGCCGGTTACCCCGGCGCTCAATCTGATGCTTCAGCCCAAGGCTTCGACTATTTTGTCCAGCCGAGGTATCTCTATGGAGGACCGTTACCATGTGCCTTCGGTCAGTCAGGTCTTTAAAGAGAACATTCTCTTGAACCTGTCCTACCTTGATGGCCGGGTTACTAACGCTCAAAATATTAACTGGGATGAGGTTACCAAACCTTTCCATTCCGAGTTTACTCTTGAGCCTAACCAGTCATTCGCCTTTCATGATGCGGTCTTACCCAAGTATAAAGACAGTGTCGTGGTCACTACTAAAGCCCGCTTTAATCGACAAGACGGTTTTAAGACCGATGGCTACCTTTATGGAGACGGTGTCTGTCAGCTGGCCTCACTCATTAACTGGGCGGCTCGAGATGCCAACCTGGATGTGGTCCAGTTTACCAACCATGACTTTGCCGTCATTCCCGAAGTGCCCAAGAAGTATGGCGTGGCTATCTACCTGGATCCGAGTAACCAGTCCGCTAGTGCCTTAAAAAACCTTTATGTGACCAATAACCGGTCAAAGCCGATTACCTTTAACTTTGACTATGTTAATGATGTCTTGACCGTTTCGGTCACCTCGTAAAATAAAAGCCACCTATCTGTAAGGAAAGGTGGCTTTTTCTCTGATATACACCGACCGCCTCGTACTGAATTTCTAGATATCCAAGCTTAAAACCCAGATGGATTCTTACAATCCATTTTCTGCTGGCGGCCAATACAAGTACCTCAGAGTAGGACATGATCCCTAGGCTGTATTGCAAACATTACTTTGCGGTGTACCGGTAAAAGTTAAGGAGCTCGTAATTCTTTTAACTTATCCCTACACTTTTACTTGTGGGATTAATACCACTCTAGAACTTTTTGGAGTAATTGTCAAGAGAATTTTAGGCACATAAATGTAAATTAAAATACAAATAATATCCATGTAATGTGGTGTAAAATAGTAGGCGAACCTTAAAAGGAGGCATATGCGTAAACGAAATATCTATTTACTTGCCATTGTTATAGTTGGAAGTATCTTGCCGTTGTATCTCTGGCTTTTTTCGTCAATGTCGGTCAGGAATCCGCTATTAGACGGGCCAAACGCACCTCTAACTTGTGCCAGCAATGTTTACTCAATGATGAGTGGGTATTCGATGATGGGAAGAGGCACCTCAATGATGTGGGGTGGTCGGATGATGTCCGGACCTTTCCTTGACAAGCGTGTGCTAATTGATGATGAGTACTATTCCTATATGGGTACCTGGAACATGTGGCAGATGCATCGTTTTATGTGGAACGGTTGGAATAATCGAACTCATATGCGATATTATTTATCTGCACCCAACCAATATTCGTTATATGTGCAGTGCGGATGGGAGAGCAATTTCCTCCCCCAACGCTAGAATTTTTCCGGGGCCCATTTTGGGCCCCTTTTTATTGGTATAATTTCTAGGAGTAAACTAACAATATGCCGAACAATCATTTTATCAAAGAAGTCGAAGGGTCTCCGGACTTTCCTCTGTTGGAAAAACAGCTTCTAAAACACTGGTATGAGAGTGGAATAGTGGGCAAATATCTACACTTAAACGACACCGCCGAAAAGAAGTTCTACTTTCAAGACGGACCGATTACCGCCAACAATCCCATGGGAGTGCATCACGCTTGGGGGCGTACCTATAAGGATCTTTGGCAAAGGTATAAAAACATGCGCGGCTACCGGCAACGCTTCCAAAATGGCTTTGACTGTCAGGGGCTTTGGGTCGAAGTCGAGGTAGAGAAGGAACTTGGTTTCAGATTCAAGAAGGACATCGAAAGCTACGGAGTGGCCAAATTTATTGAGCACTG
>JAHFKQ010000056.1 GCA_023245265.1 Candidatus Collierbacteria bacterium | reverse complement strand
CGACTACGGCCAGTTCACACATTCTTGAAGATTATTTACCTCAATATGAATCCACTGTCACGGCTAAGCTTCTGGCCGCCGGTGCCATATTTCTGGGCAAGACCAACCTGGACTCTTTTGCCCATGGTAGCAGTACCGAGACCTCCGATTTTGGTCCCACTCTCAACCCCTGGAACCCGGACAAACTCCCGGGTGGGTCCTCCGGTGGATCTGCCGCCGCCATCGCCGCTCAGCTGGCCACAGCCGCCCTAGGAAGTGAAACCGCCGGTTCTATTCGTCAACCCGCCGCTTGGGTCGGAGTCACCGGTTTTAAACCTTCTTATGGCCGCTCAAGCCGTTACGGTGTTATTGCTATGGCTAGCTCCACCGACTCCCCCGGACCCTTGACCCGAAATGTGGCCGATGCGGCCCTTATCACCCAAGTTATCGCCGGCCGAGATCCGAAAGATGCTACCACCAGTCCCCTCTCGGTCGAAAAATATACCGGTTCTCTCGACTGTCAGAATTTGCACGGGGTCAAAATTGCTTTAGTAAAAGAATATCTCCTGGCGGAAATGAGAGAAGATGTCAAAGAATTAATCTTGGCCGCAGCCGATAAATTCCGTTCCTTGGGTGCTACCGTCGAAGAAATTTCCCTGATGGATCCCAAGTATGCTATCGGAGTTTACACCGTGGTTCAGCGCTCTGAAGTCAGCTCCAATCTTTCGCGTTTCGATGGCATTCGCTTTGGCCATTCTAGAGATACCTTTGGCCAAGAAACCAAGAGAAGATTGATGCTGGGGACTTACACTTTATCTGCCGGGTACTACGACGCTTTTTACAAAAAAGCTCAAGCTGTCCGCACTAAAATTATTTCCGAATTTGCTGAAGTATTTAAAACTTTTGACGCGGTCATCGGTGCCGTTTCCCCCGGTCCGGCTCTTTCGGTCGGCACCACCAAAAACCAACCCATGTTCGGTGAAATGGAAGATATCTTATTGGAGGCCAGTTCGATTGCCGGCTTGACCAGTGTGGGACTGCCATGCGGTTTTGTTGACGATTTGCCTATCGGCCTGCAAATAACCTGTGATCAATTCCAGGAATCTAAAGCACTAGAATTAGCCGACTGTTATCAGCGGAACACCGACTTTAACCGGTTCCCTGATTTGGACAAAACATTATGAAAATAACCCCTTTAATCGGTCTTGAGGTCCATGTGGAGCTGGAAACCAAATCCAAGATGTTTTGTGGTTGTCCCGCTGACCATTTTGGCAAAAAGCCAAACACTCAGACTTGCCCGGTCTGCCTTGGACTACCAGGGGCCTTACCGGTTCCCAATCAAAAGGCGATCGAGTCTTGTCTGCAGATCGGCTTGGCCTTGAACTGTCGTGTTAACTCCATTTCCAAGTTCGATCGCAAACAGTATTTTTACCCCGATTTGGCCAAAGGCTATCAGATCAGTCAGTACGATGAGCCCTTTTGTTCCGAAGGTTTTCTGGTCTTGGACTCCGGCAAAAGAATTGGTATTGAACGGGTTCATCAAGAAGAGGACACCGGCAAACTCAAACACGAAATCATCAACGGTGAAAAGGTCACTTTGGTCGACTACAACCGTGGAGGTGTGCCCTTGGTCGAAATTGTTTCCCGCCCCGATATGAGTAGTAGTAGTGAAGCCAAAGAGTATCTTCACAAAATTCATGAGATCATCCGGGCTTTGGGCGTTTCCGGTGCCGATATGGAAAAAGGCCAGATGCGTCTTGAACCCACCGTTAATGTTTGTTTGGAAAACGAGACCGGTCTTCACTACACCCCCTTAGTCGAAATCAAAAACATTAATTCTTTTAACTTTGCGGCTCAAGCCATAGATTTTGAAGTCTCTCGTCAGGTAGAGGAGTTTGAAAAAAGCGGCCTAACCAAAACACCGACCAACAAAACAACTCGCGGCTACGACTCGGTTAAAAAAGTCACTTTTCTTCAGCGGACCAAGGAAGAGGCCAAGGACTACCGTTACTTTCCGGAGCCAGATATTCCCCCTTTTGTCCTGGAAAATGAGTATCTTGAGTCTCTAAGAAGTTCCCTGCCACTTTTACCCGATCAAGAAATTGCCTCCCTGGTATCGCTGGGGATTGAAAAGAAGGACGCCAAAGTTTTAATCAGTACTCAAAACCGGGTGGCTATCGAACGCCTGAAGAGTTTTGCCGGCGACACCGAGATTAATCTCCAAAAGATGGCCAGTCTCATTGTAAACGGTAAACTTAGCGCTTTGGCGAATGTCAAAGCCGATTATCTCAATCTGACTAAAGTTGGTCTGACCGATAGGGGAGAGCTGGAAAAAATCATTCGAGAAATTATGGTCGCCAATCCAGCTCTTGTTTCTGCCTACCAAGCCGGAAAAACTTCTTTGGCTGGTTTTTTTGTAGGCCAGACTCTAAAAGCCACTCATGGCTCGGCCGATGCCCAAACCGTCAACAAACTGGTGACCGAGCTTCTAAAATAAGCCTGGTGTGAGATAATACTGCGAAACGCAATTTTACAGAGGAGGTCCGATGCTCAGAACCATTTGGGACTATAGCTTTCCGCTAAGAGGCAAGGTACCGGTTGACGATCATCCCAGCTTATCCTTAGAAGTTACTTATTTGGGGTATACCCAGATTACCGGCCGGCTTCACGAAAAAGACTTTGAGTATTCCCTGGGTAAAAGTGCCAAAAAACTGTTTAATCTTGAGATTGGCAAGCATTTGGTAACTCATCAGGGGGTAATTACCCGTCCGGAAGAGGATCCCAATCATTTAAGAATCACTTTCTGTGACGAGGCAGGGACCGGTCTCTCCGTCATGATATCCCGAGCCGAGCTCGAAAAATTTGTCGATGAAGAGTTTTAGTCAGTTACCCGCCTACCAGGCGGGTATTTTTTTAGACACCAAACTTAATTAGATCGACCTTACCTTCCACCACTTCGACCCCTTCCTGACTTAAAAGTGAAATCTTTTCTAAAATTTCCCTTCCCTCCGTTTTTCCTCTAAAACCCCCAATCTGGCCGTCAAATCGTACCACTCGATGACAAGGCACTTCGGGCGCGTAGGGATTATTTTTCATTAACTGACCTACTGCTCGATAAGCTTTTGAACCCACTTTCTGTGCCAGAGACTTGTATGTAGTAACCTTACCGGCGGGCACTTTTTTAAGTTCTCGGTAAACTTCATCGGCAAAACTCATTCTTCTAGTATACTATGGGTGAAATTATGGAAAAATTTTTCCGAGCCAATTACTCTCGAGAATCAGAAAGAGAAAAATATCAACATGACCTTATGCTCCTGGAATCTACCGAGGGTTTTCCCCGGTTGACCGCCAAACAGCAACAAATCATTCGCACCTCACTGCTTTTACAGGCCAGGGCCGAACGAGATATGCATCCGGAACACAAAAACGATCCTTGGTACTACGATTGGTTTAAAGCCAAAGCGGAATTTAAGCCCGGTTATCAGGAATGTTTCCATCATATCCAGGAATGGTACTGTCATGCCGCTATCGCCAGTTTGGAAAATGGCAGCTTGCAGGGTGCCAGACCCCAACCGCATCCCAAAGAGTTTTTTGATGCCGAGTATTTTGAATTTAAGTGTGAGTATGACCTAGAACGGATGATTAACTATTTTGGTTTTCCGACAGTCGTCCATATCAATTCCAAACCGGCCAATTTTGTGGGGGAGGAATCACAGTACCATTCTTTTTTAGCTTTGGGATATGGTCCCGACAAATCAATTTTAGTCTGGGAAAAAAACGGTTTTAGTTTTCCCTACCGGGTCGTGAACTTAGAAGTTGTTTACGAAGAGTATCAATCATTTCGCTACTGGGGACTTAGAAAACTGAGGTGACATTCTCCCCGGACTCTCGTATGATAAATCAGTCATGCCAAAGTTTACCCACCTCCACCTGCACACCGAGTTCTCCTTGTTGGATGGGCTAAGTAAAATTAACAAAGTCATCGCCAAGACTAAGGAGTTTGGGCAGACCCATGTGGCCATTACCGATCATGGTTCGATGTATGGAGCGATTGAGTTTTACAAAAAAGCCTTGAAAGAAGAAATCACACCAGTCCTCGGTTGTGAAATTTACCTAGCCAAAGGCTCTCGCTTTGAAAAACAAAAGTCCGATGCTAACCATCTTTTGCTTTTGGCTGAGAACTTTGAAGGTTATCAAAACCTGATGAAACTCGTTACCCTGGGTTATACAGAGGGTTTTTATTACAAACCCCGAGTTGATAAAGAAATTCTCGCCAAGTATTCTAAAGGGTTAATCTGCACCACCGCTTGTCCCGGGGGGAGAGTCCAAAAACTTCTTATTGAAGAAGGTTATGACGCGGCCAAAAAGGAAGTTCAAGAATACGAACAAATCTTTGGTTCCAAAAATGTTTTTTTGGAACTCCAACGGCATCATTATGATCGTTACTCTTTGGCACCTGGAGTTCCGGACGAAATTAGACCCAAGTTGTTGGAGTTTCACCAAAACGAGAAAAAAGCCGAAGAAGGGCTCATCAAACTTTCTCGGGATCTGGGCCTGCCGCTAGTGGCGACCAATGATGCCCATTATATTCTGCAAGAAGACGCCGCCGCCCAGGACGCCTTGGTCTGTGTTCAGACCGGCAAGTCGTTGGAAGATACCAATCGCATGCGTTACATTGATACCCCGGATTTTTATCTGAAAAGTCCCGAAGAAATGGCTTCTGAGTTTAGCGACTTGTCCGAAGCCATCGCTAATACTCAAATGAGTGCCGATCGGTGTCAGGTAGAAATCAAACTCGGTGAATGGTACTTTCCCAAA
>JAHFKQ010000055.1 GCA_023245265.1 Candidatus Collierbacteria bacterium | reverse complement strand
CCTTGCTTGTCAAACAGGATTTAACCAATGAAAAAAAAGCCCGGGGTGAACCGGGCTTAAAAAGTAATTACTCGTACCAGAGGACGATTTGCAGGGTGACGCCCTCCGGACCACAAATATTGATCACTTGACCGCCAGGGATGGGCATTTGGATGGTGACTAAATTAACGAGGTCGGCGGTTTCCTCAGCCAAGGGTACGGCGGCGTGAAGAATGGTCATTTTGGGCATCACCCTCATTTCCAGACAACCGGAAAGTTTCCATGATCGAGGATTTATAAATAGATTATCTCCGCCTGAAGGAACGACGATCGGTTTGGTAGCAGCCGGGTGGCTGAGGGAGTCGGTATCGACGAAAATGGTAGCGGCATTAATGAGGTTCCGGTCGGCTGCAAAACTCCGATCAAAACGATTAGTTTCTAACCGAAATTCGACTATGGACATACCAATAATGGTGACAAGAGCCACTAGCAACAAAATTATGAGATACTCCAGCAAACCTTGGCCTTTTTCTTTAGTCATGTAAGACCTCCAAAGGGGTGATTTAACGAGCGAAAAATCTGAGGTGGATTATACCCTACTCTTTGGTTCGCTGGACCGAGATGGTGCACTCACCGATCAGGGCGGCCATGGCACCCACGGCGGCCAACATGGGTAGGAAGAAGGCACCGACGACCCCGATGGTTAGAGGGAACTCAACAATGGTTTTATCGGACTTATCCTTGATGGTGATGTGACGGACATTCCCTTGAGCAATTAAATCTTTAACGGTTTTGATGAGATTTTCCCCCGAGACATTGATAGTTTCTTCGGTAGTTTTAGCTTTGGTTTTGGTAGGCATAGGTTTATTATGATTTATTGCGCAAGAAAGTGGGGATGTCCAGGTCGTCTTCAATGTTGACTTCGTCATGTTCCAGCTTATACTTACCAAAAGTACGGGGCTTGACCGGTTCCGGGGCGGCGACCGGAGGGGAAAACTCTTCGCTGGTAGTTTCGGTCGTGGGTTTGAAATAAGTCGTGGAAGTAGAAGGAGAGAAGTGACGGATACTATCAAAGCCGGCGGCGATGACGGAGATTTGGATATCATCACCCAAGTCTTCACGGATGGTGGCACCGAAAATGATATTGGCATCCGGATCGGCCGACTGGGTAATGATGGTGGCGGCATCATTGACTTCCGTCATGGTCAGACTCTTACCACCGGTGATATTAAAAAGAATGCCTTTGGCTCCCTCGATACTAACTTCCAGAAGGGGCGAACTGACAGCGGCATTGGCGGCCAAGAGAGCTCGTTTTTCACCACTGGCGCGACCGATGCCCATAATCGCGGAACCGGCGTTCGCCATGACGGTTTTGACATCGGCAAAGTCGACATTGATGAGTCCGGGTAAAGTGATGAGGTCGGAGATACCTTGGACACCTTGACCAAGAACCGAGTCGGCCGTGTGAAAGGCATCAATCAGAGTTTGATCTTTTTTGATGACATCCATGAGGCGCTGATTGGGAATAACGATCAAAGTATCGACATTGTCTTTGAGCTTCTCTATCCCCTCTTCGGCTTGAACCCGACGACGGGCCCCCTCAAATAGAAAGGGTTTGGTAACGACGGCGACGGTTAAGGCCCCGACATCCTTTTTTGATATCTCGGCAATGACCGGGGCGGCACCTGTACCGGTTCCCCCACCTTCACCCGCGGTAATAAAAACCATATCGGCGCCCATTAGGACCTCTTTGATTTTTTCTCGGGATTCTTCGGCGGCGGCTTGACCCATTTCCGGGTTTGACCCGGAACCCAGACCTTTGGTGCTTTTTTCACCGATCTGAAGTTTGATATCGGCATTACTTGCCAAAAGGGCCTGCATATCGGTGTTTATGGCAATAAATTCGACGCCCTTAATTTTGCCAGAGGAAATCATGGAGTTGATGGCGTTATTGCCGCCTCCTCCGATGCCAAGAACTTTAATCTTGGCGAAGGTGTTGGTGTCCGGTTTGACTAAACCCACTTTAAGGTAGAAAGGATTTGATAAATTCAATAACCTTGCCGGCAACCTGCTTGCCGGGAATTGCCTTTATCATACCAGAGAGTTTCAGACCTGGGGATGCTTGTTCATCTTTGCGTTTGTAGCCATAAAGAATTAAACCGACGGCGGTAGAAGAAATAGGCGTCGCAATTTCTTCAATCATGCCCGAAAGGCCGGAAGGAATCCCTATTTTGGCCGGAAGTTGCATCACTCGTCGACAAGCTTCGGTACAGTTGACAATTAAGGAACCGCCGCCGGTAAGGACTGCTCCCGCCGGAGTTTTTCCATCGTAGCCGGAGCGCTTTAACACTTGACCAACCATGGTGAAGATTTCATTTAATCTCGGACGAATAATCCCTTCGATGATAGTTTTCCGAGAAACTTTTTTGACATCTTCACTGATACCAAGTTTTAATAAATCAATCTCATCAGAATCTTTAACTTCATCTTCATCTCGTTCGTGCTTGGGACGACTGACAAAATGTTTGATTTTTTCGGCACTATCGACACTAATTTGCAGACCGATGGCAATATCGTCACTAATTTTTTTGCTACCTACAGGGATCACGGCCGAGTAAACACAAGATCCTTCAAGGTAAAGACAAATACTGGTGGTACCGCCGCCGATGTCGATGAGGATGACACCCAAGTCTTTATCGGTGTCACTGAGGACGGCTTCGGCCGAAGCCAAACCGGTAAAAACCAAGCCGGCGACATTGACTCCCAAGTCACTGACGCAACGAGTCACATTTTTGATAGCCGGAGTCAGACCGGTGATTAAGTGAGCTTCGGTCTCCAAGCGGATACCGGACATACCGGTGGGGTCTTTAATACCTCTTTGGCTATCGACAACAAATTCACTCGGTAGAACATGAATAATCTCACGAGAAGTGGGCAGAGAGACCGCCCTGGCAGCTTCAATGACTCGGAAGATGTCCTCACCGGATATTTCCTCATCAGCTTCACGGATAGCGACTAAGCCGTGTGAATTTTGAGATTCGATATGTTCACCGGAAATTGAAACGAAAGCCGAATCGACACCAACTCCCGACATTCTCTCGGCGGACTCGACACAATCGGTAATAGCCCCAACACATTCTTCGATGTTAACTATCTGACCTTTTTTGACGCCCCGGCTGGGAACGGTGGCTACGCCAATAACATTAATTTTGGTGCCGTCTTGAGAAGGACTGGTGATTAAGCAAGTAATCTTACTGGAACCGATATCAATGGCATTGATGCCTTGTGTTTTGGCCATATTATCTTAGGATTGGGTTTTTAAATCTTAAATCTATTACCTTCGTATCTTTTTTAATAGTAGTGAGGTATGCGAACGATTGCAACACCTGCACCAAAGAGTCCTCTTCGAAAGGTATAGTTACAATGATATCAGGTTGACTCGCTTGCCTCAAGAAAACGCGGTCACCTAAAAGATAATATTGTTCGATGGGAAGATATTTTTCCACCAAGTTATATAGAGAATAAATTGATTTAATGTTCGTCGGAGTAGGTTTTTGTGTAAAGAAGTATTTGATCTTGGACTCGGAGGAGGCTGCCGGAGTCATCAAACCACTGTTCCAAAATTCAAAATTAGTAAAAGTGGCGGATTTGACTAGCTCAGCAATTTCCTTGGTCGGCTGAAGAAAGGTAGCGGACTCGGTTGATCCGAGAAAGTGGTCCATCTCCAGCTGAGGGAGGGTCGCGATTAAAGAAGTTTGAACCACGAGCGGTTGGAGACGACCTTCTATATTGACGGAAAGCGTATTGAATAGTTTAAAACCAAGGTTAATTTTTTCCAGAGGTGATGTATTTTTAAGTGAGGCAATGAGTTTTTTTTGATTTAAAAATAAGACATTGGAGTTAAGATAACGATTGAGCTTATCGCTAATCTCTACCGGGCAAGGTCCGGAGTTTAGTAGGCAATCAATTTGGCGAATAGAAAAGAGATTCAAACCTAAAACCAGAAAGAGAATCAGTAATAAAACCGGTAAAACAGCGGGAAGTCTCCTCTTCCCCGCGGAAAAGATAAAGCTTAAATGCCGTAAGCCCCTTTTATATGGAGTCCCGGATAATAGTCGCGATCTTTTCGGCTGCATGAGTGGTCAATTTGATAGTCGGTTTGACGGTGGTTTGTGCGTCGAGGTCCAAGATGGCCCGCAAAAGATTTTCCGGATTGAGATCCTTTTCTTCAAGGACATGGCTACCAATTTGCTCGGAGGCCAGACGGGCGTTTAGTAACTGTTCATTATGAGAAACCCAAGAGATAGGAATCAGGACAGCTTTTTTTCGGAGAAGCAATAGTTCATAAACCGAGTGGGCTCCGGCCCGGCTGACAACAATGGCCGCTGACCGCAGATAAGTAGCCGAGTCCTCGGCAAAAAAATATGGAGCATAGAGATAACGGTCTTTGAGATTACCCAGTTTTTCTTTGACTCGTCTGGCCCGGTCAAGGTCTCGGGTGAGGGTACTGGAACCGGTCTGATGGATAACGGTAAACTTTTTAGTCAGCCGGGGAATGAGAGGAAACACGGCTTGATTGATAATATGAGAGCCCTGTTTTCCACAGGTGATATACAACAATCTTGGAGAAAACTTCTTAGAGAACTTGGGACTGAGGAGTTCCGGCCTAACCGGTAGGCCGACAACTTCCGATTTGGAGGCAGAAAAGTTTTGTAAAGAGGTTTCGTGGGTGAGTAGAATTCTTTTGACAAAAGGAGCAATTGCTTTATTGGCCCAGCCGGCGACCACTGTCTGTTCGTGCGTAATCGAAGGGATCCGGAGAAGCCAACCGGAGATGACGACGGGGACAGCCAAGTAACCTCCTGAAGAATAAATAAGCGCCGGCCGATGAAGAATTAGATAAATAAAGGCTTGAAAAAAACCGAAGATAATTTTTAACCATTCCAAAGGA
>JAHFKQ010000012.1 GCA_023245265.1 Candidatus Collierbacteria bacterium | reverse complement strand
CGGGTCTTTTGGCCTTTTTGACCACGACCGACAGTGTGACCGCCGACGCCGGAACCGAAGCCACGACCGAGGCGTTTCTTAGGAGTTTCGATGATTTTGGGGAGTTTGGAAAGTAACATATTTAGGAAGCCTTGAGAGCTTTAAGCAATTGGTATTTTTTACCCAGAGTTTCGATCTGTTTAAGGGCTTTGAAAGTGGCACGGGCGTTACTGGTTTTGTTGTTGGTACCTAAAACCTTACAAACGATGTCGGTAATACCGGCGGCTTCGACAACAGCGCGGACGGAAGAACCGGCGATAAGACCGGTACCTTTGGGGGCCGGACGGAAGAGAACTTTGGCGGCGCCGTATTTGGAATGGGTTTCGTAGGGAATAGTGCCATCGACTAAAGGAACCTGGACCAAGTCGCGGTTACTAAGTCGAATAGCTTTTTTGATGGCATCGGCCACATTCGGGGCTTTGGCGAGACCCAAACCAACTTTACCCTTTTTGTCACCGGTGACGACGAGGGCGGAAAAGGACACATTAGTACCACCTTGAGTTTTCTTACTGACACGACGGATCTGAAGAACTTGTTCGAAGCCTTCAGGAGCGGGACGCCCGCCTCCGCGGTTAGTATTGTTGGTGTTGCCTGCGTATGCCATTTTTAGTTATTGGTTGTTGGTTATTAGTTATTTAGAATTTGATGCCGGCGGCACGGACGGACTCGGCCAAAGCCTTGACACGACCATGAAAACGATAGGAACCGCGGTCAAAAACGACGGTGGAAACTTTGTTTTCTTTGGCGATTTCACCCAGCTTTTTGCCGACTTCGGTAGCGGACTCGGTTTTGGTACCCTTAAACTTTTTAAGGGAAACGGAGCCAAAAGCGGCTAAAACTTTGCCGGACTGATCAATGATCTGAGCAAAAATATTCTGGTTACTGCGGGTAACCGTCAAACGAGGTCTGTCGGTACGAGCCAAAAGTTTGGCTCGGATGCGGGTTTCTCGTTGTTTCTTGTCGTTTAGCTTTTTCATATGATTTGTTTTTAGGCAGCCGAAGTTTTGGTAGCTGTCTTGCCCTGTTTCTTGATGATGACTTCGTCTGAGTAACGGATACCTTTGCCTTTGTAAGGCTCGGGTTTACGAACTTCGCGGATATCGGCGGAAACTTGACCAACGAGCTGTTTGTCGATACCGGTCACTTTAATCTTGTCCTGACCTTCGATGGTGATAGTCACACCGGGAACTTTTTTGAAGATGACGGGGTGCGAGTAACCAACTGAAAGAGATAGGCCTTCCGGATGTAGAGCAACACGGTAACCGGTACCTACCAGCTGAAGATCTTTGACAAAACCGTCAGTGACGCCGGTGACACAATTTTGAGCCAGGCGACGAGCCAAGCCGTGCAGAGCGCGGGTAGCCGGAAGATCATTCTCACGGGTAAAGTTTAAAACATTTTCTTTGACCTCAACTTTGATGCCTTTAGGAACGACCGATTCCAGAGTACCTTTAGGTCCGGTGAACTTTAAAGAGTCTGCCAGAGCTTCAAGCTTGACAGTTTCGGGTAGATATAGTGGTTTGCGTCCAATGCGGCTCATATATTTTTTACCAAATTTGACAAATAACTTCGCCCCCAAGGTGTTTGGCGTGGGCATCTTTACCGGTCATAAAACCGGCGGAGGTGGTCACAATGGTGGTTCCGGCACCGGAAAGAGTGCGGGGAATCTGGTTGTAACCGGTGTAAATGCGAACACTCGGTTTACTGACTTTCTTAATACCGGTGACGGCCGGGATATCTTTGTCGAAGTAGCGAAGAGTAATAACAATTTTGTTCACAGGTTTGGCTTCCTCGATGGAGTAATCGGCAATAAAGGCCTCGGCTTTGAAGATCTTGGAGAGTTCTTCGCGAGCATAGGAATAGTTGACGGTGACCATGTCTTTCTTGGCCAAGTAGCCATTGCGGATGATAGTTAAAAAGTCGGCGGTAGTATCCATATTATTTTGACATTTTGAAAACGCCCGGGAGTTCTCCACGGTGGGCCATTTCTCTGAAACAGAGGCGGCACAGGCCAAAGATACGGATGACACCGCGAGGTCGGCCACAAAGCTGACAACGGCGGTGATCACGGGTAGCGTGACCGGCGAGTTTTAGTGTTTTAGCGATTTTGCTTTTTTTAGCCATTATTTTTAATTCGATTAGGCTTCTTTAGTAAAAGGCATGCCTAGGACTCTGAGGAACTTTAAAGCGGTAGAGGAATCTTTTGCGCTCGTAGAAATGGTAACTTCCAGCCCTTGAATCCTCCCGATTTTATCATATTCCACCTCAGGAAACACTATTTGTTCGGGAAAACCGATAGTATAGTTACCTTTGGTATCGAAAGTCTTGAGGGAAATACCCTGAAAATCTTTCAAACGAGGAAGAACAATAGAGATGAGCTTTTCCAAAAAATCATAGGCACGGACGCCTCGAAGGGTGACCTTCAAACCAACCACTTCACCCTCACGGAGATTAAAAGCGGCGATACTAGATCTCGACTTGGTCTCCAAAGGAGTCTGACCGGTAATCTTGCTCATCCAATCCTTGGTTTTGGCCAGCAAATCTTTGTCCGTTTTGAAGTCTTTGGAACTCGTATTGACCGTGATTTTGATCAATTTGGGCACTGCTTCAATCGAACTCAAGCCGAGCTCTTTTTGCAGAGCCGGACGGATCTCGGTTAAATATTTGTCTTTGAGTGTTTGGGTCATTTTTTGATTTCAGTGCTGGTAATGATCTGACGGCATTTGTGACAGATGCGGACCTTGGGGTTTTGAGAGGCATCGAAACCGACACGGGTAGGCTTGCCACAGCTCGGGCAGACAAGAGCGACAGAAGCGGTGGAGATGGCACGAGGAAGGGTCACAATTGTCCCGGCTTCATTGCCTTTGGGCTTGATGTGTTTCTTGTATTGGTTGATACCCTCAACTAAGACCTTTTGACTCACGGGCATAACCTTGAGAACTTTGCCAGTGCGGCCTTTGTCTTTGCCGGCGGTAACTTGAATAGTATCGTTGATTTTGAATTTAAACATAGGCTTTAGACGACTTCGGGAGCTAAGGAAGCAATTTTGGCAAAACCGGCATCTTTGACTTCACGGGCGATCGGGCCAAAAATACGGGTGCCCAAAGGCTGCTTGCCAGCAATTGAGTCAATAATAACAGCGGCATTATCATCGAAACGGACATAGGTACCATCAGGGCGACTGGTTTCTTTGCGGGTACGGACCACCACAGCCTTGACTACTTGTTTGTCTTTAACGGTGCCTCCGGCATCGGCGCCTTCGACGGCGGCGGTGACCACATCACCAATGCGACCAAATCGACGGTGAGAACCACCATGGACCAGAATCACTTTGATTAATTTGGCACCGGAGTTATCGGCTACTTTGAGGACGGATCTTAGTTGAATCATATAATTTTAGAAATTTTCCAACGCTTGGTTTTGCTAATGGGGCGGGTTTCTTCGATACGGACACGGTTACCGGTTTTGGCGCCGAGATCGTTTTGGACAGCGTAAGATTTGTTGACCTTGATCCGTTTGAGGTATTTGGGGTGAACTTTAAAACGAACGACATCAACGATGGCGGTCTTCAGATTTTTGTCACTTTTGACGGTACCAGTAAGGTGTTTCATATTATTTGTTTTGCGTTAACAATTGAGCAATTTGCTTTTTGAGCTTCTTGTGAGCGTTGGTGTTTTTCTCGATGCCGGCACGGATGTGCAACTTGATGCCTGCCAATTTGATTTTGGAGTCTTCGAGGTTAGTGATGGTGGATTCGATCTTGGTTTTAGGCATTTTCTTTTTCAACTAGTTTGGTTTTAACGGAAAGTTTGTGACCGGCCAGGCGGATAGCTTCGGCGGCAACTTCACGGGTCACGCCGGAAAGCTCCATAAGAATTTGACCGGGTTTGACGACAGCCACATAACCTGAGACATCGGACTTGCCGGAACCCATACGGGCGCCCGGGGTTTTGTGACCGATAGGTTTGTGAGGAAAAACACGCAGGAAGAATTTACCTACCCGTTTGGTGTTGTGGGTAATGGTACGACGGGCAGATTCAATTTCGTTGGCCGAAAGCCAGCCACATTCGAGGGCTTTGATACCAAACTCGCCATAGGAAAGTTCGTTAGTGCGGGTAGCAACGCCTCCCATACTTCCTCGGAACTCTTTGCGGTATTTGCGTCTGGCTGGTTGTAACATATTCTTTGGTGTGTGGTCGTATTAACTGATGATGTCGCCTGAATAAATCCAAACCTTGATACCGACATAGCCGGAACGAGTCAAGGCTTTTTTCTCGATATAGTCGATGTTGGCGCGGAGAGTCTGAGTCGGGATACGACCTTGCTTGAATTTTTCAACTCGGGCAATTTCGGCTCCATCGATACGACCGGCAAAAACGAGTTTGACACCTTTGGCACCGGCGGCCATGACCTTTTCAATTGCTTGATTGGCGGCGCGACGGAAGGGATAACGGTGTTCGAGCTGATTGGCCAAACGATCGGCGATGATGGCAGAGTTCATTTCGGGGTTTTTGATCTCCAGAGGATGAAGATTAATCTTGACGGCATTTTTGGCCTTAGGGTTGATCTTAAGTAATTTTTCGAGATCTTTTTTCAAAATCTCAAGAGAAGAACCACCACGACCAATGACAACACCGGGACGGGAGACATTCATGTAGATATCCACGGAGTTAATGGACCGTTTGATCTCGATACTGGTAATACCGGCCAGCTTTAATTTGGTTTCGATGAAACGGCGGATCTTGCTGTCTTCGAGAACGAACTTGGCATAAGTCTTGAAACCCGAGTACCAAATAGATTTGGTCGGGAAGATGTAGCCGGTTCTGAAAGCGATTGGATTAACTTTTTTTCCCATGATTATTTAGATTTTTTGGTAGTTTTGGCAACAGTTTTAGGAGCCACTTCTTCGGCGGCGGCGGGCTTTGGAGTAGCCACCAGAGGAGTTAAAACTCGCAGATAAAGGGTCAAATGTGAAGTAGTGCGTTCGTAAGGTTTGGTTTTGCCACGGCCACCGATATGGGCTCGTTTCAAAACGCGACCTTTGGTAGCAAAAGCTGAATCAATGACCAAGCGATCCGGAGAAGCTTGGAACTGGGAAACGGCGTTGCCCACGGCTTGTTTGACTAGCTGAAGAATCGGTTCGGCGGCGCGCTTCGGGATAACCGAAAGCTGTTTGATAGCCATGAGAGCCGGTCGGCCCACAATAGCTTTCAAAACCAAGTTGGTTTTGCGAGGTGAGGACAAAGCGTGCTGAGCCTTGGCGATGACGAGTTGTTTGATTACTTTAGTAGCCATAAAGATTAAGTCTTGGTAAGAAGTCGTTTAACGATGCGACCATGACCGCGGAAGTTTCTCGTAAGAGAAAACTCGCCCAGGCGATGACCGACCATATCTTCGGTAATGAAAACTTCTTTAAAAATCTTGCCATTGTGAACGGCAAAAGTGTAGCCCACGAACTCAGGAGGGATCTGAGAAGCACGAGCCCAGGTTTTAATGGGTTCTTTTTTACCGAGAGCCTTGAGGCGCTCGATTTTGACGATGAGTCCTTCATCGACGAATGGTCCTTTGATTGAGCTTCTAGACATGTTTATTAAATTTTATTTGACGTAACGACGCTTGATAATGACCTTGTTACTGAACTTCTTGCGGTCACGAGTTCGCTTACCGAGAGTTCGCTTACCCCAAGGAGATTTCGGAGATTTCATACCGATACCGGAGCGACCTTCACCACCACCGTGCGGGTGAGAGCGAGGATCTTGAGCGACACCACGGACGGTCGGACGAACACCCATGTGGCGTTTGCGGCCGGCTTTACCGAGGATTTCCTCTTTGTGATGAGGGTTACTAAGACTACCAATGGTAGCTTTGCAACGACCATCGAACGAGCGAATTTCACCGGAGGGAAGTTTGACCACGACGATATTGCCCTCTTTACTCTGGATGGTGGCGGTATTACCGGCACTGCGAACCATTTGAGCGCCTTTACCGGGGGTGATTTCCAAACCATGGATTTCGATACCGATGGGGATATTCTTCATGGGAAGGCAGTTGCCAACCTTGATTTCGGCCGTTTCAGATGAAACCACGATATCCCCGACCTTGAGGTCGTGGGGAGCAAGAATGTAGTCTTTGTGACCACTAACATAAACTAAAAGGGCAATATCAGCGGTGCGATTAGGATCGTACTGGATAGAATCGACTTTGGCGGTCAAATCAATGTTTCGTTTCCAGTCGATATGACGAAGAAAGCGCTTTTGACGACCACCTTGGTGACGAACGGTTATTTTACCAGAGAAGTTGCGTCCTGAGGACTTGGGATTCAATTTGAGGAGGCTTTTGAGTGGTTTCATAGGTATTAAGACTTTAAGGTGTTAAATATCTCAAACGATTGGCCTTTTTTGATCTGGACAATGGCTTTTTTGGTGACCGGAAGTGAGATGTGACGGCCGGTTTTCTTGGACTTGATCTTACGGGCGGCGTGTTTCACGGTGTTAATTGAGACGACATTGACTTTAAAAAGGTCTTCGATGGCTTTCTTGATTTGATACTTACTGGCGGCCGGATCGACCAGAAAAACATACTTGTCAAAAGCGGCCAAGGAAAAACTCTTTTCGGTGACGATCGGCTTAAGAATGGTGTTTTGGTGAATTAAAGGAGTAGACATATTATTTAAGTTTTAGACGGGTAACTAGATGCTCGTAAGCCGAAGGAGTCAAAAAGATCTTAGGAGAACTGGCGGTGTTGAAGGCGTTTAAACGACGGGCCGAGAGGATGGTGATGTTACTAAGATTAGAAATGGCTTTGAGTAAGCCTTGAGTTTCGGAGAAAAAGACGAAAGCGGCTTTGTCTGTACCCAAAACGGACTGAGCGGACTTGGTGGATGATTCCTTGATATCGGCAGAATTAACCATGACCAAACGGTTTTCTTTTTGAAAGAGAGAAAGCACGCCTAAAAGGGCTTGACCTTTCATTTTTTGATTAAGGGATTTCGGAGCAGAACCGAGACCGGTAGGACCAAAAGGAACTCCACCACCAACGAAGATGGGAGCCGACTTGGCACCATGACGGGCGTTACCGGTACCTTTTTGCTTGTAAACTTTTTTCTTGGTAGCGTTAATCTCACCACGGGTCTTGGTTTTGGACACCCCTCGGTGGCTGTTTTCTTGATAAACATGAATAGCCTGGGTGATGAGCGATGGCTTGACATCGGCAGAGAAGATCGAGAGATCTTGACTGATGGAAGTAGTGGTCGATTTTTTAGTAGCCATAGTAATTATTTGGAGTTGCCGGTAATAGTAATGAGAGCCAGAGCTCCGCGACCACCTGAGATACAACCGGTAATTTGAAGCAGACCGGTAGCGGGATCGAATGAGTGAATTTTAAGATTACGAACTGAGGTGTTTGTGTTACCCATGCGACCAGCCATGTGTTTACCAGGAAGAACACGGCCGGGAGTGGTTCCTCGGCCGATAGAGCCGGGAGCGCGTTCACGGTCGGACTGACCATGGGTGCGAGGACCACCGTGCATACCCCAACGCTTCATAACACCGGAAGTACCTTTACCTTTGGAGGTAGCCATGACACTAACAGTGGTGCCCGGAACTAAGATTTCGGCCAGATTGATTTCGGCTTTGGGATCGAGAACTTCTTCAGTGTGGATCTCGTGAGTCTTTTTGGGACCAACGGCCAAGACGACAGCAGAATAGCCGTCTTTCTCGACAGTTTTGGTTCTGATAACCACATGAGGAGCCACCGTGAGAACGGTCAAGGGGATCCGCTTGCCTTCCGAGAAGGCCTGAGTCATACTCTTTTTGTTTGCGTATACTTGATTTAACATGTTTCTAATAAAAACCTGCCTACCGGCAGGCGAAGCCTGACTTATGGTTGGGGCAGTGGTTTTTTAATAATTTAAAGTTTTCGACATAAATTACATCTTGATTTCGATGCCGACGCCGGCAGGAAGATCCAGGTGTTGAAGTGAGTCAATAGTTTTATTGGTAGGATTAACGATATCGATGAGCCTCTTGTGAGTCAGGATAGCGAATTGTTCGCGGGCATCCTTGTCGGTGTGAGGCGAAGAAGTAACCACAATTACTTTTTTCTTAGTAGGTAGAGGGACAGGGCCAACCACCTGGGCGCCGGAAACCAAAGCAGCCTGAATAATCTTTTTGGCTGCCTCGTCGATAACGCGATGATCGAACGATTTAAGTTTGACGCGGATGCGTGGTTGGTCTGTCATGGTCTAATTAAAAGTGCAGTTTGGTTACCTTTTAGGAAATAACCTTGGTAATAACACCGGCTCCGACGGTCAGTCCACCCTCACGAATAGCGAATTTTTGACCTTCAGTCATAGCAATCGGTTGAATGAGCTCGACGGACATCTTGGCGTTGTCACCAGGCATGATCATCTCGACACCTTCAGCAAGCTTAACCTCACCGGTAACATCGGTGGTGCGGATAAAGAACTGAGGCTTGTAACCGGTGAACATCGGAGTGTGGCGACCACCTTCATCTTTACCGAGGATATAAGCTTCGGCTTCAAATTTGGTGTGAGGCTTGATAGAACCGGGCTTGGCCAAAACCTGTCCTCTTTGGACATCGTCTTTTTCAATACCACGGAGTAAGAGTCCCACATTGTCGCCGGCTTGGCCTTGTTCGAGCTGTTGGTGGAACATTTCGACTCCAGTCACAACGGACTTGGCAGTGTCTTTGATACCGACAATCTCGATTTCCTCACCAACTTTGACGACTCCAGTTTCGATACGGCCAGTGACGACAGTACCACGACCTTTGATAGAGAAAACATCTTCCACAGGCATAAGGAAAGGTTTGTCTAGTTCGCGGACAGGTTCCGGAATCCAGGTGTCGACAGCTTCCATAAGTTTCAAAATACCTTCTTGAGCATCTTTGTCACCTTCGAGGGCTTTAAGGGCCGAAACGCGGATGATAGGAGTATTCTCTTCGAAACCGTATTTGACCAACTTCTCGCGAATTTCCATTTCGACGAGCTCAAGGAGCTCTTCGTCCTGAACGGCATCGCACTTGTTGAGAGCGACAACGAGACGGGGAACGTTCACCTGATTAGCCAGAAGTAAGTGCTCGTTGGTTTGAGGCATAGGACCGTCGGTCGCAGCGACAACCAAGATAGCGCCATCCATCTGAGCGGCACCGGTAATCATGTTCTTGATGTAATCTCGGTGACCCGGACAGTCGATGTGAGCGTAATGGCGAGTAGCGGTCTCGTAAGGAACATGGGAGATCTGAATCGTGACTCCTCGTTCTCTCTCTTCGGGAGATTTGTCAATCTGATCGAAAGGAAGAGCCTCGGCTAAGCCTTGTTTAGCTAAAGTGGTAGTAATAGCGGCAGTAAGAGTGGTCTTGCCGTGATCGACATGGCCAATGGTACCGATATTAACGTGAGGTTTGGTTCTTTGAAATGTTGCCATTTTTGTTTAATTGTTTAATATTTGTTAATTACTATTTTCGAGCCTATTTATTTTAGCAGATTTTACCTTAGTTTGCAGGATTTTTCAATAACTTGGCCGCAAAGCTCTGAGGAAGTTCCTGATAATGGGAGGGTTCCATGTAGTAAGAGGCACGACCGGCAGTGAGAGAACGGATAGCAGTGGCGTAGGCCGAAAGCTCGGACAGAGGCACGGTAGCAGTGATAACCCGAGCGTTGCCGCGCTGAGCGGTGCCGCCAATTTGAGCTCTGCGGGAAGAAAGATCACCGATAATGTCACCCATGTTACCCTCAGGAGTGGTCACTTCAACCTTCATGATAGGCTCAATAATGACCGGTCCGGCGTGCTTCACAGCATCTTGGAGAGCCATAGAACCGGCGATCTTGAAGGACATTTCGGAAGAGTCGACCTCGTGATAGGAACCATCGATAACCGCGACATCCAAGTCGACCAGGGTAAAACCGGCAATAACACCATTATCCAAAGCTTCGCGGACACCTTTTTCGATGGGGCCGATGAACTCTTTGGGAATAGATCCACCCACAACCTTGTTGGTAAAGGTGAAGCCTTCGCCGCGGGGTTTAGGAGTGACGACCAGGATACAGTGACCATATTGACCACGACCACCGGACTGGCGGATAAATTTACCTTCACCTTTAGCCTCTTTGGTAATGGTTTCACGATAGGCAACCTGAGGAGCACCGGTAGTGGCCTCGACATGGAATTCTCGTTTTAAACGGTCGACCAAAATCTCAAGATGAAGCTCTCCCATGCCGGCAATGACGGTTTGACCGGTTTCATGATCGGTTTTGATACGGAAAGTCGGATCTTCTTCGGCCAAGCGTCCAAGAGCCAGGTCTAACTTCTCCTGATCGGCTTTGGTTTTAGGCTCGATAGCGAGAGAGATAACCGGATCCGGGAAGTTGATGGATTCGAGGACTAGTGGCTTGTTTTCATCACTCAGAGTATCACCGGTTTTGGTAAGTTTGAGACCCACGACACCGACGATTTCGCCGGCGCTAGCCTCAGAAACCTCTTCTCGAGTGTTCGCATGCATAAGCATCAAGCGACCGAGTCTTTCTCTTTCGCCTTTGCTGGCGTTATAGACAAAGGTCCCGGAAGTAATTTTGCCGGAGTAAATACGAATATAAGTCAGCTTACCGACATGAGGATCGGCTTGAATCTTGAAAGCCAGACCGGAGAAAGGAGCGTTAGGATCCGCCAGACGGGTTTCTTCTTCGTTGGTTTCAGGATTGGTGCCGGTAATGGTGGGTTTGTCCAAGGGAGAGGGCAAAAAGTCGACGACGGCGTCTAGAAGAGGTTGAACTCCTTTGTTGCGAAGAGAAGAACCGGGGAAAACAGGTACGATTTGGTTGGCACAGGTGGCGGCACGAAGAGCGGCCTTGAGGGCGTCCATGCTGGGCTCTTTGCCGTCTAAGTATTCTCCCATCAAGGCTTCGTCAAATTCGACGATAGATTCGATCAATTTTGCTCGCTCAAGTTCACATTCATCTTGCATATCTTCAGGGAAGCCTTCGGTCACTTCGTATAAAGCACCGGTTTCATCGCCTTTCCAGACGATGGTTTCTCTTTCGAGAAGCATGACAACGCCCCTAAAGGTGTTTTCGACACCTAAAGGTAGGGCCATAATGGCGGTTTTGGCACCTAGCTTCTCATGAACATCTTTGATGGTAGCCATATAATCGGCTCCCAAAACATCCATTTTGTTGATAAAGGCAATACGAGGAACATGGTATTTATCAGCTTGACGCCAAACGGTTTCGGTTTGGGACTGAACACCGGAACCGGCATCGAGAACAATGACTCCACCATCGAGAACCCGGAGTGAACGCTCAACTTCGGCCGTAAAGTCGACATGCCCCGGAGTGTCGATAATGTTGAAGCGGTGTTCTTCTTTAAAGCGGGCGTGGGGTAAAACAGGGGTCCAGAAAGCGGTAGTGGCAGCGGAAACGATCGTAATACCGCGTTCTTTTTCTTGCTCCATCCAGTCCATCTGAGTATTACCCTCATCAATATCGCCGATTTTGTAGGACTTGCCGGTGTAAAAAAGTATGCGTTCGGTCGTGGTGGTTTTACCGGCATCGATGTGCGCGATAATACCCGTATTTCTAACACGGTCTAGAGGGACTTTTTTTCCTGTCGGAGCGGCCATATTTGGTTTTTTTGCTTAATTATTGGTTTTGACGAATTGAACCTTCCCGAACACGGGAAGATATTCATGAGGCTAATTTTACCACAAAACGGGTGGAGTGGTCCAAAATAAAAAAAGACCCCGCGAGAGCGGGGTCGGAAAGATATTTCAGGTAGCCAAAACGGGTAGATTTGGCATGCCGGCTTCCTGGGCATAAGAAGCGACCATTTGGCAAAGTTCTTTTTCTTGTAAGGGGTCTAAAGTCGGACGGCGATAATTAGCAAGCAGTTTAGTAACTTCCAATTTGGCCCGAGCAAAAGTATCGAGACTGCCGGAGGCCCGCCAACCCCGCATCGAATCACGATCGATGACCGGACCGGGAAGGAATTGCTCCTTTTGAAACAAATCCATCGTAATGCGTTGCTTGAGGAAGTCCCCACCTTTGAAATTTACACCTTCATAAAAACCGGTGGCCAAAGTAGGGGTAGGGGTTTCGATACCCCGAAGCAGGCGATGAGCCATCGAGATACTGACGGCGTCGATGACAAGTTTTTCGGGACTCATGCATAGCAGAGAGTCGATCATGCCGGCGCCGGAAATCATATTGATTCCACTTAAGGCTCCGACTAAGATGGCCATGCCGTTTTCCAAGCCGGCTTGGGTGTCAACCAGCTTGGAATCGCTGCCTCCAAGATAGGTGTGGGTCGGAATTCCGAGCGATTTGCCTACTTGGGAGTAGGCACAATCAATCATGGCAGTTTCAATAGCTCCCATCGGAGTACCACCCTTGCGCATATCGAAGATAGCCGGGGCGCCACCCCAAATAATCGGTGAACCGGCACCGGCCAGTTGATGAATGACAATACCGGCAAAACATTCGGCGGTGTGCTGAGTGACCGATCCGATAAGGGTGACCGGAGCAGCGGCGCCAGCAAGTGGCATGGAAACCATTTCCGCTGGGACTCCGGCTCGAGCGAGAGCCATAAGGTTGCCGGCACCAAAGTTTGACCAAATAAGAGGCGGTGAAGGACAAACATCAAAAACGGCTCTCGGGAAGCGACGCAAATTGTCACGACCTCCGGGGATAATAGACAAAAGATCAATCATCCGTTGAATATTTTTATTGGAAAAAGCACCAGTGACGATGGGCTTGCCGGAATGCAAAAGTACCAGATACAGCCGATACAAATCCTGAATATCTTTAGGAACATCACTGCAAACCACAGCCGTGGACTGGGCATCGTATGATGAAAGCCCTTCCACTACTTTGATAATTCGCAGCAGATCGGCAGTCACAGCTTCCCGGTGTTCCAAGGTGTCGGGATCAAAAACATTGATACCGGAAGATCCGGGATCGAAGTGAACCGAATCGCCTCCATAATGAACTTTTTGATTGCCGGCAAAATCGTAGAGAAAAAAATGAGAGGGCACGGTTTTAAGAGCACTCAGAACAAGACTCTGAGAAATCTTGGCGACTTGAGTAGCTTCGTCGACGGCAACTCCGGCGGAGCGGAGAAGCTCACGGGCCTCAGCATTTTGAACCTTAATCCCCGGCTTCTGAAGTATTTGAAAAGCTTCATCGATAACTCTGGTAATTAAATCCGTATCCAGTAGGGTTAATTTGGGCTGCATAAGGAGCCTCCTCTTGAAATTAGAATGGTAAAGAACTGGGGGAATTATAAGCTACATTTCGCTTGACACCGTGAATTTATTAGTGTATAGTGTACACTAAGATGAAAATACAAACCTTTACGGTAGTTTCGGGGAACGCAATTTGTAACGCCAGTTGTCCCTTCTGTGTTTCCAAGATGACCGGGATTAGAGGGATTGGTTTTAAGCCGACCCAAGTTAATTGGAATAACTTTCACAAGGCCTGCCGGATGGCCCAAATAAATGGCATTACCACGGTCTTGTTGACCGGCAAAGGTGAACCGACACTTTATCCAGATCAGCTAACGGAGTATTTAACTCACTTGCAGAAATACGATTTTCCAATTTTGGAGCTTCAGACTAACGCGATTCTCTTTTCGGAACAGGAAGAAAAGTACGACCAGTATTTAAAAGAGTGGTATGACCTAGGCTTATCAATTATTTCGATCTCGGTGGTGCATTATGACCCGGAAAAAAATCGGGCCAATTATGTACCCGGCAAGAAGAGTTACCCTGACCTTGGAAAAATCATCGAGAAACTCCACAAGATTGGGTACTCGGTCCGATTCTCGGTCGTCTTAATTAAAGACCACATCGACACCCCGCAGGAAGCCCAAAAAATGGTGGAAAAAGCACAGGAGTGGAAAGTGGAACAAGTGTCTTTAAGGCCGGTAGCGGCCCCCGAGAAGTCGGAAAACGAAAAATACAAGGTGGATACCGTAAACATGATGTTGACCCCCAAGAAAATCGCCGATATCAACGCTTGGCTCGAGAAAGATGGAAGGTTACTCTTGTCTTACGGGCATAACTCCAGAATCTTTGATGTGAACGGACAAAATGTGTGTCTGACCGACGCTCTAACCATCAAGCCGGGAACGGATGATATCCGTCAGATGATCTTCTTTCCCGATGGTCACATTCGCTTTGACTGGCAGTATCAAGGAGCCATAATTTTATGAAAGAACTGAAAACGATTAAGGCGGTCTATTCTTATTACTTTCCGGAAATTAGAAAACTTATTTCCGAAATAACGGCTGACTTTCCCCACGGTGAATTTTTGAAGTCGATAAAGCCTGGCCTAGATGATTTCGAAAAACCAATTATTAAGAGGATGATTAGGTTTTACAAGCACGATGTTAAAGGTTTGGAGACATTCGAGTATCGATATCCTACCAACGGGTCAAGTGAAGGGATATACCACCTACTGGCGCGAATAAAGAAGGATGATCCGGTGGCGCCAATTTATACTTTGGAGGGAGAGTATGAAGGATACCGGGAAAGTGCAAGCGGCCTAGGAATGAAAGTACGGGAAGTAAAAGAAGACTTTGAGACAATAAAGAACCTACCGCTAGGATATTGGTTTATTTCTAATCCCTCCGGACGAGACGGTAATTTTTTGGAAGATACTTTAATCAATCAAATTGCTAATTTGGGGCATAAAGTGATTGTCGATTTGGCGTATCTGGGGATGACTAAGAGAAAAATGTTTGATATTTCTAACCCTAACATTATCGCTGTCTTAACCTCGATGAGTAAGCCGTTTGGACTGTTTTACTACCGAGTCGGCTTTACCTTTTCTCGAGCACCGATAGACACTCTGTATGGAAGCAAGTGGTTCAAAAATATATTGTCACTGATCATCGCTGATAAAGTATTTAGCACTTTCATCTCGGATTTTTTCTACAAAAAATACTCACCTATCCAAAAGGAAATATTGAAGCTAATAAAGCAAGAAACCGAAATAGAGCTACGGCAGAGCGATGTCATGCTGCTTGGCTATTTAACCAAAGGTGACTTTAATAAATTAAATCAGAGCCAAAAAGATTTGGTCTTACCATTTAAGCGAGGTGATGGGTACCGGTTTTGTTTGACACAGTACTTTTTGGATAGGGAATAAACAAAAAGCCCCGCGGGTGCGAGGCTTTTTGAGAATTGATAAATTCAATTTACCAGCGGAAGTGGGCGAAGGCTTTGTTGGCCTCGGCCATTTTGTGAGTATCCAGCTTCTTCTTGATAGCGGCACCGGCATTTTCGTGAGCTTCGACGATTTCGGCGGCGAGCTTGTCGGCCAGAGTGCGGTAAGGGTTAGCTCCACGAGCCTTGGCGGCGTTGATGAGCCAACGGACAGCCAGAGAGTCTCGGCGTTCCGGGCGGATAGGAGTCGGAACTTGGTAAGAAGCACCACCGACACGGCGGGAACGGACTTCAATGGTCGGTTTGATGTTTTCCAGAGCTTCGTTTAAGTACTCGAGACCGTCTTTTTTGGTTTGTTCGGCGACGATGTCGATAGCGCGATAAACATGCTTGGCGACGACGGTTTTCTTGCCGTCTTCCATAACACCGTTAATCAGTTTAGCCACCAGCTGACTGCCGTAAACGGGGTCGAACTGGACTTTTTTGGGAGGGGTTTTCTTGGATCTCATAGTTTATTTTTTAGCGGCTGATGGGCGTTTGGTACCATATTTACTTCTGGAAGTGCGGCGTTTTTCAATACCACCGGTATCAAGTTTACCTCTGACGATGTGAAACTTCACACCAGGTAGATCTCGGACACGACCGCCACGAATCAAAACGATACTGTGCTCGGCCAAGTTGTGACCTTCACCCATGATATAAGCGGTGACTTCTTGCTTGTTACTGAGGCGGACACGAGCAATTTTACGCAGAGCAGAGTTAGGCTTCTTAGGAGTCATGGTCTTGACCTGAAGACAGACACCGGCCTTTTGAGGACTCATAGTGGCCACCATTCGGCGTTTGACCGAGTTAAAACTCTTACGGAGAGCCGTAGTTTTGACTTTGCGGGCGTTACTGAGACGGCCGGCTTTGATTAGTTGATTAGTGGTAGGCATAGTTAGCTCGTGTATTTTATCAGATATTCTCGATTCTGGCACGCAGCTTACTCGTCGGGACTAAGCGACCAATAATAACATTCTCTTTAAGACCGACCAGGTGGTCGACTTTGCCTTGAACAGCGGCATCGGTCAAGACACTAGTGGTGTCCTGGAAGGAAGCGGCGGAAAGCCAACTGTCGGTGTGTAAAGCGGCGCGGATCGTGCCCAAAATGAGGTTCGTGGCGGTAGCAGGTTCGCCTCCTTGAGCGATGACGCCTTCATTGGCCATTTCGTAACTACCTCGACTAATGACATCACCGGCGACAAGACTGGAATCTCCCACCGAGTCAATGCGGACATAGTCACACATTTTACGAGTAATCACTTCAAAGTGTTTGTCGTGAATACTGATACCCTGAGACTCGTAGATAGACTGAATTTCGGCAATGAGATAGTTTTGAGCGGCTCGTAGACCTTTGATCTTCAAAAGCTCACGAATGTCGACACCACCGGCGGCCAGTTGAGTACCGACCTCGATTAAGTCTCCGTCTTCGACCTTGAGAGGCATGGCGAGAGCAATGAGATACTCTTTGCGATCATCTTTTTTACCGGTCGGAGTGACGGTGATAAGGTTACCATTATCGGTTTCAACGACTTTGACCTTACCGGAAACTTCGGAAATCGGAGCCACCAGTTTCGGCATACGGACTTCGAACAGTTCAGTCACACGAGGGAGACCTTGGGTCACATCGACACCAGCAATACCTCCAGAGTGTTTGGTACGCATAGTGAGCTGAGTTCCAGGTTCACCAATAGACTGAGCGGCGGTAACACCCACCGGGTCACCAATGACAGCAGAAGCGTTGGTAGCGAGGTTATTACCGTAACACTTGGCACAAAGACCAAAACGCATCTTACAAGTCAGCGGAGAGCGGATCTCGATTTCTTTGATTCCGGACTTGACGATGGCAGCGGCGATGACTTCTGTAATCATCTCACCGGCGTCGACCAAGACTTTGCGGGTTTCCGGAGAAATAACTTTCTTGGCGGAGAAGCGGGAAGTAATGGTTTTCTCGTAAACCTTGCCTCGAGTACCGTCGGTAGAAATAGTCAAGAACTCGTCGGTGCCACAATCTTCGGCGCGGATGATGGCGTCATGACTGACATCGACCAAGCGACGAGTCAAGTAACCGGCATCGGCGGTACGCAGAGCGGTATCGGTAAGACCCTTTCTGGATCCACGGATAGAGGTAACATATTCAAAAATGGAAAGACCTTCGCGGAAGTTTCCTTTGGTTGGAAGTTCCACCATGTTACCGAGAGGATCCACATTGATACCACGCATAGCCGAAAGCTGTTTGATGGTGTTCTTGGTGATACGACCCATGCCGGTGTCGATAATCAAGCGAACCGGATTATCTTCGGAGAATTCTTGCCAGGTTTTTTCGGCCAGTTCTTCGGCAGTGTCCATCCACATCTGAATGGTCAATTTACGGCGTTCTTCGTTGGTGATCAAACCGGTGTTGTAGTTCTCTTCGATAGCTTTGGCTTTTTGATTTCCACCTTCGATAAAGGCATCTTTACCGGAGTACATTTCGTTATCGGTGATAGCGAAGGAGAGACCGGAAACGGTGGAGTAATGGAAACCGATATCTTTGACATTATCGATCAATTTCACAACTTTCTTGAGATCCAACTCACGAATAGCGCGATGGAACATGGCCGAGATTTCTTTACGAGGAAGATTATGGTTAATAAAAGCCCATTCTTTTGGCAGAATCTGGTTAAAGATGATTCGACCAACGGTGGTTTCGGTCAGTTCGTTACTCACTTCAGGAGTGAGTCTCACCGAAATCATTTGTCGAACATTAACCGCACCATTTTGAGAGGCGGTGATACTTTCGGCCGGAGAGGAGAAGGGAGTACTGTAGTGAGGTAATTTGGTATCGACCGAGGTGAGGTAATAAACACCGATAGCCATTTCCTTGGAGTCAGGAATGGAAACAGGGTTACCGGCCGACGGTTTGACCAAATTGTACTGAGGAAGCATGTGGTTCTTGGCCTCTTGAATGGATTTTTTAGTTAAAGGCACATGAACAGCCATTTGATCTCCATCGAAGTCAGCGTTGAAACCGGTACAAACAACAGGGTGCAAGCGGATAGCGGCACCGTCGACCAAAACCGGCCAGAAAGCTTGGATAGAAAGCTTGTGAAGAGTCGGAGCACGGTTTAAGAGAACCGGATGTTTCTTGGTAATCTTTTCGAGAATATCAAAAACCTCAGGCATGCGTTTTTCGATAAGAGCTTTGGCGGCTTTGACATTGGGAGCCAAGTCCTGTTTGATGATCTCGTGGAGAACGAACGGCTTAAACATTTCCAAGGCCATGTCTTTTGGCAAACCACATTGGTTCAGTTTCAGTTCGGGTCCGACGACGATAACAGAGCGACCGGAGTAATCGACGCGCTTGCCGAGGAGGTTCTGACGGAAACGACCTTGCTTACCGCGAAGCATGTCGGAGAGAGACTTGAGGGTCTTTCCGGTACGAGAACGGCGGGTAGAGCGAGCTTGAGAAGAATCGATTAAGGAATCAACTGCCTCCTGAAGCATGCGTTTTTCATTTCTCAAAATGATTTCGGGAGCACCGAGATCGATGAGATGTTTCAAACGATTGTTACGGTTGATGACGCGACGATATAAATCGTTCAGGTCGGAAGCGGCAAAACGGCCACCGGAAAGCTGAACCATCGGACGGAGATCAGGCGGGATGACAGGTAAAGTCTGAACAATCATCCATTCGGCTTTGATCTTGGCGTCGGACAAACCGCGAACGACCTGAAGTCTCTTGGTAGCACGAAGCCGTTTGGCTTCGGAAGGACTGTTGAGATCCTCTTTAAGTTTGGCACCCAGTTCATCCAGGTTGATTTTCTTTAAGGCTTCCAGAAGAGCTTCGGAACCCATTCCGGCTTCGATCCAGCTCACCAAACCATATTCTTCCAATTTGGCGTACTCGGAATCGGAAACAAGGGAGTTGGCGTGAATGCGCTCGACGAGTGAAGACAATTTGTTATAAATTTCTTCGGTGAAAGCCAGTTCGACGACCATTTGTTCGCGGAGAGCGGCGACTTTTTGCTTGTATTCGGTTTTAAGATGATCGGACTTTAGTTCCAGCTCATCGGCGACTTTAATCTTTTTCTTCAGATCTTTGATCTCGGTTTCACCCTGAGTCTTAATGGCTTCGATTTGGTTATCAAAGTTGACACGAACATCGTTAAGCTTGGTTTCTTTTTGGGTGGCGACACTATTGATAGCGTCCTCACGGCCACCTTCGTCAACGGACATGACGAGGTATTTACTAAAGTAAATAACGGAAGTTAAGGCTTTAGGAGAGATATCAAGAAGTAAAGACAGTTTACTGGGAGCACCTTTGAAAAACCAAACATGGGCTACCGGAGCCGAAAGTTCGATGTGAGCCATGCGTTCGCGACGAACCCGACTAAGAGTGACTTCGACACCACATTTGTCACAGACAATGCCCTTAAAACGGACTCGTTTGTATTTGCCACAGTAACATTCCCAATCTTTGGTTGGTCCAAAAATTCTTTCGCAGAAAAGACCATCCTTTTCCGGTTTTTGGGTACGATAGTTAATGGTTTCCGGTTTGGTAACCAAACCGTAAGACCAACTGCGGATATCTTCCGGGCTAGCAAGCCTAATCTGTAAACCTGAGAAATCGACTATATTATTCATGTGTTTATGTTTTAGGTGTTTAATTACTAGTTTCTATTTCCGGAGTGGGATCGCCCGCCTCGGCAGCCTCTTCATCAACTTGATCGGCCATATCTTCGCCGGTATCTTCGCCTTCTTCAAAACTGGTAGCGGCCAGTTCATCGGACATACTGGTGGCTTCAGCGATTTCGGCGGCAATATCAGGCTTGACCGGAAGAGATTCCTCTACATGAGCGACAACTTGGCCGGTAGGAATAACCGCCAGACAAAGTGAGTTTAATTCTTTGACCAAGACTTTGAAGGACTCGGGGATAGAAGACATCGGGATAGTTTCACCTTTGACGATGGCTTCGAAAGCTTTGGAACGGCCGACGACATCATCGGACTTCAAGGTAAGCATTTCCTGAAGAGAGTAAGCGGCTTTGTGTGCTTCGAGAGCCCAGACTTCCATTTCTCCCAAACGCTGACCACCCATTTGAGCTTTACCACCGAGAGGCTGTTGAGTGACTAAACTGTAGGGCCCAATCGAGCGGGCATGGGTCTTGTCCTCAACCATGTGATTGAGTTTCAGAATGTAACTGACACCAACGGCAGTTTCTTGACCA
>JAHFKQ010000054.1 GCA_023245265.1 Candidatus Collierbacteria bacterium | reverse complement strand
ATTACTGGAGTTTGTTTTTTCTCAGGCCGTCTCTACTGCAGTTAGCAATAGGGGATACTTGACTAGCTTTTGGCGCTCATTGGCCATTTTTAATGGTCTGAGTCTTAACTCCTTTGTTTTGGTAGAAAATATTTTAATTTTACCGGCACTATTTTATTGTGTTCTGACTCAAAAAACCCTCAAATTAAAAATATTTTCGATTTGCTGGTTGATACTACCTCTGATCGTCTTGTCACAATATCAAGGCAACATCCCGGAATATTACTATGGCTTGGTCTCCGGTCTGGTACCACTTTTTCTCTCTGCTTTTTTGATTCATTATTTTTCAACTTGGTTGATTGCTATTTTATTATTCTTAATACTTTTTTCTCAGTTCCTAGTAGTACAAAAAGAGCTGCCTTGGTTTTCTCTTGAAAGTAAAATTGAAGTGGTGAAATATATCGCTCTTACCCAAAAACAGGATCCGATTTTTAATGTCTCTTTTAATTTGCCCTTAGGGGAAAATCATGGGTTTCGATATCTATTTAAGTATTTTCGACATGAGCCGACTGACAATGAAACCGGGCATCTCTATACTATCTCCAACTCTCCCGCGCCGGAGGACCGGGTAGTCTTTCGCAGTGGTGCATTGAGGGTAATTAGAAGGTAGAATAGACCCAGATATGAAATTAAAAATATCTTCTGCTTCTCTTTTGTTAATCACCATTCTTCTAGTGGGATCTTTTTTCCGACTTTTCCACTTAGCCACTCTTCCAATCTCCCTTTTTGGCGATGAAATTGATGTTGGTTATCACGCCTGGTCTCTTTTTTCGACCGGCCGTGACTATATGGGGCATTTATTTCCTATTTACATTCAAAGCTTGGCCGAATCGCGGGCACCCCTCTTGATGTACTTTTCGGCTCCCTTCGTCGGACTTTTGGGACCGAGCGCTTTTAGTGTCCGTCTCTTTCCGGCCCTCATGGGTATTTTCAATATCTATCTCTTGTATTTATTAACCAATTTATTATTTCCACAGAAGTCGTTTCAAATTAAGAAGTACTCCTTTAATCTAGGACATCTGGCCGCCTTGTTATTAGCTCTTACTCCGTGGCATATTCATTTTTCCCGTGCCGCCTTCGAAGTTACTTTGCTCACTTCACTTTTATTAGGAGGAGCCATCTATTATCTTAAGAATAGGTATGTCGCCTCTTTTCTTCTTTTTGCTTTGACTTTTTATACATATTCCGTTGCTAACATTTTTACGCCTCTGCTCTGTTTAGGCCTGGTGGTTATCTTCCCTCTTTCTGGCAAAAAATTTTTCCATGCCTCACTCCCCGCCGCCATTTTATGTTTACCCTTGCTTTACCAATTAATCTTTGGCCAGGTAGCGGGAAGATTTAAATTGATCAGTCTCGCCAATGACCCCAAGATTGTGGAAGAAGTAGTTCTCGATCGCATTCAGCCCTGGGTCACCCCGGGGTTACGAGAGACTATTTTTCACAATAAATACACTGTTTATCTATCCAGATTTGGCGAAAATTATCTTACCTCTTTTTCTCCTCAATTTCTTTTTCTTCACGGAGATCCGGCCTTTCGACATTCCGTGGCCAGATTTGGGGAACTACTTTGGGTTTCAGCCCCCTTCCTGTTGATTGGACTTTATTTTTTACTTCAAGAAATAAAGTCCCGGTCTGGCAGGTTTGTTCTCTACTGGCTTCTTATCTCACCGCTTGCCTCAAATCTTACTGTGGGAGGAG
This sequence comes from Candidatus Collierbacteria bacterium, assembly GCA_023245265.1. Taxonomy (GTDB): domain Bacteria; phylum Patescibacteriota; class Microgenomatia; order UBA1400; family MFAQ01; genus UBA10133. The sequence continues at coordinate 3,245 of JAHFKQ010000054.1, read as the reverse complement.
GGGACCATGCCACCAGACTTTTTGTTATGATTACGCCTTTGATAATAATTAGCTCTTATGGTCTTAGAGAATTTTTTACCGTCTTACTTGCCCCTTATCGGTCATTATTTAAATCTATGGTCGGCGTTTTTCTGGCTCTTTTGACTACTTTTGTTTTTAGCTCCTATTGGCTTTACTATGCCAATCATTATCGCTTTCTTTCTGCCAACGACTGGGGCTATGGTTATCGGGAAATATTTCAACAATTGGACTCAATCCAAAATCGCTTTGATTTGATTTTTATCAACAACACTAAACAGCCAAGTCTCCTTTCGTACGCTTTTTACACCAAACTCCCTCCCAAAAACTTTCAAAAAATGTTTACCGGTGACAAGACGGTGGATGCGGTTTATCCGGAATTTAATGGTTTCAAATTTGGAGATAAGATCTATTTTGGCGAAGCCATTAGTCCTTTCGTGATTGATCATTTGACCAAAAATAATGGCCTTTATCTTTCGGCTCAGGGCAGAGAAGCCCCGGGAAACTGGAACTGGATAAAAGATGCGCCGGGAGGAACTAAATCTTTAGGTGGAGTTTACGATGTTTTTGGCCAGCCACTTTTTCATCTCATCACTCATTACCAAAACAAATGAGGCCTTCGTCTCTTTTAGGAAATTTTGTTTTGGTCATAGCCCTCCTGATGTGGCCATTTAGCCAAGTCATTAGTCATGGCTTTAGGCCCCTGCCCTCTTCGGTGCAGGACACCATCTTTGCCCCGGACTATCAGGCGAAACAATCAATTCTGCGCAATACTTATCTTTATCCGACTGTCTTTATGGCCAGACTTTTCCAAAATAAGTGGCTTATTCCACTCAATAAATTCAAAAGCAACTTCTTTACTCTGCTTGATCCTAACTATTATTTTTTTGCTTCTCATCCCCGCGAATTAGATGGGAATCAAAACTTGGTCCGGTTACCCTTTGTCCTACTCTTTTTTTTATTGGTGGGAATATTTAACTTTTCAACTCTACGCCGGTCTCGGTTATATGGGTGTCTTTTTTTGATTTTTATTCTTTCTCTTTCGCTTTTGAATCATTTTAGCAGTTATGACCTACTGCTTTGGCCTTTTTTCTGTCTTTTTATCTTTCATGGCTTTCGTAGTTTATCTCGACAAAATAGCCGCTTAAATCAATTTCTTGTTTTTTCTTTACTGTTGGTCACTTTTATGGAATATTTTAGATCGTATCTTCGCGGATGAAAAACCTAAACCCACTTTTTATCTTAGGTTTGATAATTATGCTTGGCATTATCACTCGTTTTTATCAGCTCGGCAAAGTGCCTGCCGGTTTATATCTGGACGAAGCTGCTCAGGGGTACAACGCCTACTCCATTCTTAAAACCGGCAAAGATGAATTTGGCAAAGCTTTTCCGATGGCCTTTCGTTCTTTCAATGATTTTAAAACTCCGGTCTACATCTATCTAATTGTGCCCTTAATTCCTTTTTTTGGACTTAACACATTTAGTATTAGGCTGCCTTCGTTTATTTTTAGTATCTTGACCTTGCCCCTGTTGTATTTGTTGATCAAAAAGTTATCCGCTAAATATTCCGGCTCAACGACGATCGCTTTGTTAGCGGTTCTCTTTCTGAGCATTTCTCCCTGGCACACCCTCTTTGGTCGGACCAATTTTGAGTGTAATGTAGCTCTTTTTCTCCTTCTCTTGGGTTATTATCTTTTTATTTTGGGCCTTAAAAAACCAAGATGGTTATTGCTTTCGGCAGTCACCTTCGCGTTGGCCTTACCGGCATATCATTCCGAAAGAGTGTTAGTACCATTAATACTGCTCTTTCTTTTTTATAATAATTATTCGGTCTTATTTGACCGGAAACACCTAAAGATTGTTCTTAGCGCCTCGCTCATCGGACTGATTTTGATCTGGCCCACCGTCAGAATTTTGACCACTCCGGGTTTTCTGGCCAGGATTTCGACCTTAAACATCTTCTCTACCTCCACCAACTTATTACCGGGCTTCCTGCCAGGGCTTTCCGGATCATTATCCGCTTTGGCAAATAACCACGCCTTCCTCTCTTTGAAAGAATTTTTTTCTCTCTACCTCTTTTATTTATCACCGCGCAGTCTTTTCCTCTTGGGGGACTCCGGTCCTCGTAGTTCCTTTCCCGAGCTTTCGGTTTTCTACACTTGGCAATTACCACTTTATCTTTATGGTCTGTATCTTTTGTTTAAAGATAAAAAACTGGGGGAACTTCGTAGTTTTACCATCTTTCTGCTGATTATTTCCCCTTTACCGGCCGCCATTACCCGCGATCCATTTTCTACTATCAGAGCTTTACCTTTGGTCATTCCCATGGTAATTATTATGGCTATGGCCGTCGAGAAATTCTTTCAACGGCTAACTACTTTTAGAGCCAAGAGTCTTGCCTTTGGATTTTTTATCTTTTTAATTATCTATTCTTTAGCCAAGCTATATAGTTCCGGTTTGATTCTGAATGAATTCTACCGCGCCAGCTACTGGGATTATGGTTGGCAGGAGGTGGCAGAGGTTATTAAAACCCTTGATCCTTCTTTACCTATTGTGGTTGATAATGCCCGTGGGGAACCATACAGTCAGCTCCTGGTCTTTACCCAGTACGACCCCCGCCGTTACCAAGCCGAAAATTTTGAAGTGACCCCGGCGGAGTATTACACCAACATGCAACGCAACACCACTAAGCAGCTTGGCCAAATCACTACCAGAGGCATTGACTGGACACCGGATAGACGCCAAAAACAGTACTTGATCGGCGATTTTCTGGCCATTTCGGAAGAGCAGATTCTCAAAAATCACTTACTCCTCATCAGGGAAATTAAGTATCCGGACGGTTCGACTGCCTACCGAATTGTTAAAACCCAACCTGATAAGATTATCCGATGAAGAAGATCGCACAAATATTAGCTACCCTAGTTCTTCTATTCTTAGTCGGAAGCTTTTATTCCTATCGCTTAGTCCAGGATCCGCCCGGTATGACCATCGATGAAGCCTCCATTGGTTACAACGCGGTTCTGATTGGCAAAACGGGCCGTGACGAGACCGGTCGTTTTTTACCTCTTTTTGCTCTAACTATCAATGGTCGTGACTGGAAACAACCGTCTTCAATCTATGCGACTGCCGTCTTGTTTAAGTTTTTCGGTGCTTCGGTGTTTAATTTACGGCTAGTCAGTGTCATCACTACTCTTATTTCCTTGGTTTTGATTGTCTACCTGAATTAT
>JAHFKQ010000011.1:6849-20564 GCA_023245265.1 Candidatus Collierbacteria bacterium | reverse complement strand
TTGACGGGGGGAAGAGACTGACCGGCCACCCCCTGGATACTGCCGTAGATACCGGCCGTGCTGATGATAATGCGCTGGGCCTGGGCTTCGCGTTCTTTCCAAATTTTTTCGAAGGAAACTCGTTCTTTTTGAATCTGGAGCTGCATATTTTGGTGCACTTCGATGATATTTTGAATCTGCTGAACGAAAGCGTCGCTCGTAAGATAGGCATAAATCAAGTCAGCTTTGGTACCCCGGTCTTGACCATGATGTTTTTCCCGGGCAACATCGATTAAATTCTTCCGTAAAATTTCGGCTAAGGGATAAATATATTTTGGTTCAGCCACCCAGACCCCTCGGAACAAACCGAAGCCGGACTTAATCTCCTTAGGCAAAACGGTCGTGATAATGACCGGAATGTTCGCTTTCGAAGAGCGCATGTCGTCTTTTAATTTATTGGCCCAGTCGTCTACCCAAGCTTTGGTGCGCTTGGACTCCCAGAGAATGATGCCACAAGTCGTACCTAAGTTTGTTTTCACCACTTGGGCGATATCGGCGCCACGGACACCTTTGCCGACAGGAGTAATCTCATCGTGAGGAAAGGCGGTATGTAAAAATTCTTCAAAATCCAGCTCTTGAACTTCACCTTGGAGTTGTTGGGAACTTTGGGAGGCCTTGAGCTGGGCATCTTCCAGAGACTTCTTGAGATCGTTAATCATTTTTTCTTTCTCCAGATCTTTCATTCGATGGGCATCACTCGCCTCCAAGAGCGTTTGTTGGCGAATTTTTTCCCGCTCTTCACTTAGTTGTTTTTGTTTATCGATCTCAAATGATTTTCTTTCGTCCTCCAGCTTGAGTTTCTCATGATGAAGTTTCAGGGCGTCTTCACGGGATTCTTCCAGTTTGGCGGTTTTGAACTTCAGCTCTTCGGCCAGCAACTTTATTTTTTCGTCGTTTTCGGACCGGAGCTTATCTTCGGTTTCTTTTTGAACTTTTTGGCGGAGATCTGTTTCCAGTTCTTCTCGGATATTGTGACTGAGAGCTTCCGAAACTTCAAATTCCTGTGAGCAATGAGGACACTTAATTAAATTGGCCATGAGATATTATATTCGGAAAATATTCGGGTTGGCAAGCACTAATAACCGCGCATTTTCTCAATATATTTTTTGATCTGTCTTTTAGCTTGGTTGCGGACTCTGACAATACCATCCAGTAGGACTTTGTGAGTATCTTTAATATTGATGGGGCAGCCGGGTAAATTCATGTCGAACTTGATCTCATAACCAGAACGGGTGACCTTCTCGATGGAAAGAGAGGCTACTTTAAGATCTTCCTGATAGTTTTTGAGAAGTTTTCCGAGCCCCTGATCGAACTTGGTTTGGATCCTTTGTTTGAACTTTTCGGAAATGGCTAACTTTTGAGGGTTGAAAATTATGTTCATAAGGCCAGTATACACAGAAACCTCAAAAATATTTTATACTAATCGAAGTGAAGATATTTTTACGACTGGTTATTTGGGGTCTGGCCTTGGGTATTCTTTTTTATGGCTATCAAAAGATGCCGATTCAAAAAATCGGTGAAGAGATCAGTCAAAAAATTTATCTTGAGAGAAATAACGCCAAATTTTTACCCGACTGGTCAAATGAGGAGGTCTTGAAAAAAATAAACGATGCTCGAGAAAGTGCCGGTTTTATGAAACTCAAAATTAACGACAAATTGAATCAAGCGGCCAGAAGCCGTTTGTCGGTCATTCAAACGGATGATGACTACAACGGCAAAATTACCGGCGTAACCCGTGAGGCGGCAGTCAAAAATTCCGGTTATGAGGCAAACCTCATCGGCGACCTACTACTATTGGACTCGTTTAAAACCATTGACCCGATTGTGGCTTGGAAGGAAGACGAGGTATTAAAAACGACGCTACTGAACCCGGATTTTAAAGAAATTGGGCTGGCAATCAAAAACGAACAAGACAAAGTAAGTATTTATGCCGTGATGGTTTCGCCACGCAAAATTATTCCGGTGCCAAAGAAAGTGGTCTGGGGTGGACCGGAGCTTTGGGACGCAGTAAATAAACGACGCGTCGAGATGGGTGTAAATCAACTGAGTAAAAAGGATGAACTCTGTACTCTGGCTTCCATCAGACTAAATCAACTACTGGAGCTCGGCAAATTAGATGGTCACGCCGGGTTTGTTCCCCTGCTTGATCGAGCCGATCTAAAATGGATCTCCGAAAAATATAATATTAGCGAGTACTTGGCGGCCGGCTACCAATCGCCTCAGGAAACGGTGGCGGCTTGGGAAGGAACCTTGGGACACCGGTCACTCTTGGCCGGAGGAGAGTTCGTTTGGGGTTGTATCTACGCGCAAAATGGTTTTGCCGTAGCCATGACGGCTTATTAAATAATCAGACTATCTTCTTCAGTGGTGACGACTTCAGACTTTGCCAGAATATAAGTATCGCGGTGATTGACCAAGCCTACAAAACGACCTTCACCTTTTAGAATGGCTTCCAATGGCCGACACCATAGGCAACCCTCCGCCCCTTGAGGGCAAGAAAATTTATCCAATTTCCGCGCCAGTTTAATTTTTCGGCCCACCTCCAAAACTTTGGTGTGTGCTTCCCTAATATTGGGCAGTTCCTTCTCTTGAAGCTCATGACTGAGTTCCAAATACCAGTAAGAGGCCTTGGTGACCGGGCGCTTTTGACAGTTATGAACCAAGAGATGATAAATCGGTAGCTGGAGTGAGTCACCTGGTTCTTCTTTCTTGCTGGTCTTGAAATCGATAATGTGAACACTGTCTGTGTCTTGTAGATACTCCAGCCAGTCCAGTTTGCCACAAAGAATGATATTTTCTTCTTCCGAGATCCAATAAAACGGGAGGGCTTCTCTAATTTTGACCGAGAGATTTTTGAGTGGACCCGGCTTGTCCATCACTTTGCGGAGCATAGCCTTGCCCCGTTCTTTATATTGATGTTCTTCTACGAGATCGGCGAAGCCCCCTTTGTCCCCGGTATACTGGGACCAAACCTCATCGAACTTTAAGACCAGAGATTCTTCAAACCGAGACTCGGTCGGAATTAAAGAGAGAGATTCAATGACCGAGTGGACAGCCGAGCCGAGAGCCAGAGCAGGACCTGTGATTTGAATTTTGTTGCCGGTAACTTTATCTTTATAAATATTTTTCAAGTAATAGGCCCGAGGACAGTGCAGATAATCGGAAATTGAGGTGTGGGAAATCCAAACGGCAGAAAATTTATCTTTTGGCATGCGCTATTATAAAGCTTATCAGCAGTAAACCCAGAAGATATCCACCCAAGGTGTCACTGGCCCAATGAGCTCCCAAATAAACGCGGGAAAGGCCAATCGTCAGAATTAAAAAACCGGAACCAGCGGCAATAAGGAGACGCAGCCACAGCGTCTTGACTTTGTAAAGCGAAAGATAAAATGTATAACCAAAAAAAGCGGTAAAGATTAAAACATGTAAACTGGGGAAACTTTTGTCAGCAAGAACTTCTTGAACGATGACCAAGGACGAGGCCGGACGAGGACGCCCGACAATGATTTTAAGAAGAGTCCCCGAAGCGGCCGCGGAAACCGCAAAAACCACCGCCTTGAGGGCTTCCAATTTATAGCCCCTATAAAAGAGAATGACGGTCGCGGCCATGACAATGATTTCCAGATGAAGATCGTCCCCCACTTCGGTGACTAAGTTCATAATAAGAGAAAAAAGAGGCTGGTGGATGTTTTGAAGGGCTCGGCTAATCTGTAGGTCAAAACTAAAATAGGGAAAACGATGAGCCAGAATGCTAAGAAGAATCAGCCCAACGATTAAAGACAGTCGGTAAACCTGAAGATAACCTTTACTATCGGTTGATTTATAAGATTTCATGAGATAGTATCATGATAAACCATGGCCGAAAAAGAATCACCCTTAAAAAAATTTAATCAACATGTGGATGAATACTTATGGATATCCATTCAATGTATGGCTGAAGAGATTAATAAACTAGAGAGTACTCCGGCAAATATTGACGAATTAAAAAAGGTGCTTTTGGAAGCCAACAGTTTGATTGATTTTTTCTGTGAGGAAGACGGGGAACTTTATAACTTACTGCGATACCGATTGTTTTATCATCAAGATACAGAGAGAATGACGATTATTCAAGGCAAAGAGATTGATGTCGATTACCGTGGATGGATAGAAGTGAGCAATATTATGAATTATGGGGGTGATGACCTGCCTAAGCCCAAAAGGATTGAAGATGATGCTGACCAAGACGGTGATGAGGGGGAAGATGAAGACTGGGACGATGACTGGCCCGAGTAATGTTAAACTGAAATGTCTATGGTAGAGAAATCGGAATTTTCGCACAATGTAAAAGTGCTCGGAGTGGTGAGTCTGCTAAATGATATGGCTTCGGAGATGGTTTACCCGATTGTACCCATCTTTTTAATTTCAGTTTTAGGAGCTCCGGCGCTGGTGGTAGGCTTTATCGAGGGTATCGCAGACGCATTTTCCAAAATATTGATGGCTTTTAGCGGCATCATTTCGGATCGATCGCAAAAGAGGAAACCTTATATTGTCTGGGGATATAGTTTCGCCACCTTTTCTCACCTCATTATGTCGCTTTCGACCGTTTGGCCGGTGGTGATGTTTGCCAGAGTGATTAACCGAACCGGTAAGGGTCTAAGAACCTCGGCCAGAGATGCCATCATTACCGAAAGTACGGAAAAGTCGGACCGCGGACGCAACTTCGGTTTTCACCGGACGATGGACTCGATGGGTGCGGTGATAGGACCTTTGATATCCATTATGATTTTGAAGTTATTGAGCGATGATTATCGCAAACTCTTTTTGGTGGCTTTTATTCCCGCCCTGATCGGGGTGTTGCTGGTTATATTCTTCATCAAAGAAAAAAAGAAAACGCCCTTAGGCTTTAACGGTCTAAAGTTTGAATGGGTCAAAGCCAATGCTTCTTTTAAGATTTTCTTGTTAATCAGCTTTATTTTTACTTTGGGTAATAGCTCGGATGTTTTTATGATTCTTAGAGCTCAAAACCTGGGTTTATCAATCGGGCTAACTATTTTTACCTATGTTCTTTTTAATGCCACCTATGCCTTGTTTTCTCTACCGGCCGGTTTAGTGGCCGACAAAATCGGGGCGAGGAAAGTTTTATTTATCGGTTTTATGCTTTTCGCGCTGGTCTATTCGGCCTTCGGCTTTATCGATTCGGCTGCCCTAGTGTGGGTTCTCTTTCCCATTTATGGCATTTACATGGCTCTGACCGATGGCGTGAGCAAAACCTATATCTCCAAACTTATCCCTCATGAAATATCGGCCTCGGCTTTTGGCATTTATCAAACAATGATGGGTGTGGCCACTTTTTTTGCCTCGACGATTGCCGGAGCCTTATGGACCTTTGGGAGCGTCCGTCTGCCGTTTTATTTTGGAGGAATGATGGCCATTTTGGCGGCGCTGATGTTTCTGGGTCTTACCAAGAGAGTTACGACCCAACAGCCAATTGCCTGAGACCTTCAAGGAAAGTAACCACCCGCGTATCAACGATGATACTTTCCGGCTGAATTGGTCTAAAAAGTTTTAAGCCGGACAAAGAGGTGCAACGGCTGAGAGCTACATAAGTTTGGCCGTGAGCAAAAGCCCCCCGGCCAAGGTCAATGGCAACCCGGTCAAAGGTCTTACCTTGGCTTTTGTGAATAGTGATAGCCCAAGCCAGCCGGAGAGGCATTTGCTTAAAACTGCCAATATTTTTTATTTCCAAGGCGCGGGTAGTTTCGTTAAAAACGGTTTTATAGGAAGACCAAGTGACGGCTTCCACTTTCTCAACTTCTCCTCCATCGATTTTGACGAAGGCGCCTTCCGGAGTCACCCGGTATAAAGTACCCAAGGTACCATTGATCCAGCGACCTTGAGGATCATTATTGAGAAGCATAATTCTGGCTCCTGTCTTGAGGAAAAGAGTATCGGCGGCCGGAAATTGCTGGGCCGGAAAAAGCCCTGACCGGACAGCATTAAAGGTATAAGTGGGGCCCTCGATCTCGTCCAGCTTGAGTTGGTTCATCTTGTCGGCCTGATCGTTGATGGTGGTCAAAATAATATAATTTTCCAAGGACTCGCCGTCCGTAGCAAGGCGTTCATTTAGTAGATCCAGATCTTTGTCAGTAGTTTCCTTATTACGGATGCGGTTAAGGAGATCGATAAATTTTTGATCAGTCTGACGATATATATTTTGCAGTTCCACCAATTTTAACTGGGGCAGAAGTCCGTCAAAAAGAGACTTAAAGACCTTAGAGGAGAAAAAATAAGGTGAGTCATAAAGAGAGGCGAGGGCTTGCTTCTCGTCGGCGGTAACTACCGGCGGGAGTTGGTGCAAATCGCCGACCATCACGACCTTAACTCCACCAAAGGCGTGAGGTTTATGCCGCGCCGTTTGTAAAAAGAGGTCGATGGCGTCCAAAAGATCGGCCCGGACCATCGAGATTTCGTCGATGATCAAGATATCTAAGGCCTTAAATATTTTGCCCTTTTTGGTGCGCTTCGCTTCGTCAATGGCTCTTTCGGCAGTGATATTGGGGGGGAAACCAAAAAAACTATGAATGGTTTCCCCTTTAACATTGACGGCCGCCACCCCGGTAGGGGCGACGACGGAGATATTTTGGCCGGTGGTATTTCTGAAGTGATCAAGCAGAGTGGATTTGCCCGTTCCGGCATTGCCGGTCAAGAAAATGTTTTCGGAGCTACTTTCCAAGAGTTGCAAAATTAAATTAAAATTTTCGTCAAGAATAAGGGGCATTTAAATGGATAGTAATAAATGGTTGCGATGAAGCCAGCGGCGATGTTCCCGATAATGCGGATCGTACCGAGCGACCAGTCCCCAAAACCGGCTGCTGTGATTACGATGCACTAAATGGGCTACCTCATGAATGATGACATAGTCGACGACCTCGTGCGGAGCCATAATGAGTTTCCGATTAAAACTAAGTTTATTACTGGCCGAACAACTACCCCAGATAGAAGAGACCTTTTTAATATCGATCTGAGAGTACTCGACGCCGATTTGGGAAGAAAAATAATTTACTTTTTCGGTCAAGATGCCGATACCGGTCTCCAGGTAAAATCTCAGAATTGCTTCTTTAATTTCTTCGGTTTTTTTAGAACCTAGATGGCCATTAAAAAAAGAGAGATGAAGTTCGTCGCCGACGATTTCGGCTCGAGAGCGAATGGGAATTTCGTGAGGAAGTAGGACCAGCGAGTATTCTTGGCCAAAATAGAGGTGTTTTTCCCCCGCTTCATATCGCTTTTCCGGGAGGGCCGGTTTGATTTTGGCTTGATGCTCGCGGATCCAGTCCGCTTTTTCCTCGACAAAATTCCGGATCATCAGATTGGGAACCCAAAAAGGAGCTTTGACCACCAGACCTTTTTCGGGATGGATACTCAGACTAATGCCCGCCGTTAGCCGACGCGACCTGATAACTTGATAAGTAAATTGCGGCACGACCTAATTGTAACTTAGTTCAAATTTAGCTGAAGACTAAAAACACCACCAAAGAAAACAAGTTTTTGTTTTAGTTTTGATGCTAGGGGTTGTGATCGGCTGATTCTGGGTTAAGACTGGAGTGACAACTGGGTTTATTGGTGGCAGAAACGGTGTCAGTAATCTGGCCGGTATTTGAGGTTGAATTAGGTTGTTTCTAAAATAAACACCTCGAACATCCATGCTTGATGTTCTGGCGGACATGGTGTTACTCCAGCCTCCAACAGCACAACCATTACCCGACCTGATTTTAAAATAATACTTTATTCTTGGTTGAAGAAAATTAATTGTGTAATTGAGCACCCCGGATGAGAAGTCTTGAGGGTATTCAACCCCATATTTCCAAACATCAGGTAGGTTAGAGTATGCAATATAAATGGAGGAATAAGGGGCAGAGCCGGGAGCAAAGTAGAGTGTTGCAGAATTTTTTTGAGTACGAATTTCAAAAAGATCTGGTGAACGCAGACCAACGGCAGCACTACAGCCTGGTGCCTCTGTGGTGGAGATCGCGGGAGGTAATACTGGATTAGGTGAATCGATAAAGTCGAAAGCTAAAGAAAAATTGGTAAAAGTGGGGGTTACGAGATTGGTGGCACTAGTTTCGGTGATTTGATACTGAAGATATCGATAATCATCACTCATGCATGAGTTATCGGAAATATCAGAGCCGGAGCTAATAGTAGAGCAAGCTGAAAAATCTGGCGCATCAGAAAGATCAGTATTATTTGACCCTCGAATCTTGAGGGAAAGACCTGTGTTTGAAGGTGTGGTGGCAGAGAAAGTGAGAGTACCCCACCGCCCGAGACCGCCACGATCAAAAATAGATGAGGTTAAAGTACCTGAACTAGGATAATTAGTTAAACTAAAATTGTCGATGTAGACTGTTTTCCCCGCCTTAACTTGTACTCCATAAGGTTTACTAGTGATTGCCCCGGTGGCAGTTCCGGAGAGCAAGTACCAACCTGATCCAACCGAAGTAAAAGTAGTAGCGACTACACCAGTCGCTGAATAAAGTGAGAGATCGCTGCTGGTGACAGCCGAACCATCTGTGTAGGCATAGGTAGATAAATTGTAACTATTTGTGTCACCTAGGTTTAAGCTTTGCGTAAAATTCGCATCATTCCCGGATGGCGCCACTAATTTAGCCGAAGCAAGACCACTTTGCTTTGTATTGGTATCACGGGTGGCAGTTAGATCAGTATCCGGCACCGAAATTCCGCTTCTGGGCCAAACTGTAAAATTATCAAAAGTGTTGCCAGTATTTGTGGTGTAAAGTCCATGGATTGTCGCTGTAGAAAAATCAGTAACTGTGGCGCCAGTACTGGCTCCGATACGACTGCCATTGTAAAAAAGATTTATTAGGGTACCATCGGTAATAATCCGGAGTGTTGCACCTGCAGAATAAGTGCCAGTGCCGCTAATGACATTGGTGGTAACTCCGGCGACAACTTTATCGACCTTAACATTAGTCCCATCATGATAGGCGATCAGGTAATTACTAGAATCCTGATAACGAAATACCAGACCGGCGTTTCCTAAGCTTCTGGTCACTGCCGTATCAATAAGAACATTTGCCGTGCTGGGGTTAAGTGTTCTAGCCGCGATGCCTCCAGTCAAAGCAGTAGCAGCTGCGGTACCACCCGAGGCAGACCAGGTTCCTATCTGATCGGTCCAACTAAGACTTGAAGTAGTCTGAGAATCTGGACCAGTGGTTTCAGAACTCGATGCCCCGGCACTGGCGAATGAATCAAAGGCGAGTGGAGTTGGTAACCAAAAAGCAAAAGGAACTCTCATGTTATCCACGCTAAAGATATTGGGGTTAACCCTAACATTAACGGCGGGATAGACGGGGGTGTTGCTTTGTAAGGCGGATGACCAAATTAAGGTCCAGTTGGTATAAGCTCCACCTTTGATAAAATAATAGGCTCCAGTAGATCTTAAAGTGATTGCGGTTTGATAGGTGGTACCAGCAGTATAGCTTGAGGCGATGGCCTTGGCGGAGGCACCTTCGTATGCCTGGATGTTGCCGCCTGTGAATTGGATTCCATTACTGCCAATGTTACCTGCTTGATTACTATCGAAACCAAAAACCATGGGGTTGGTAGCTGGGTTTGGAGTGGTGACAGAGCCGATGATAGTTAAACCTTGGTCTCTCGTAATCGCTGAGTACCAAAGTCCAGGATCACCAGCGGCTAAACCACCAGTGGCGAAGCTGAGAACACCACCTGTAATGGACAAAACATTATTAGTATCAACGACAACACGGTTTCCTCCAGTAGGCTCTGCGGCCGAGCCGTTGACGGCTCCCCCACTCCTGTCAGTTGTAAACTGATCATTCACCACATAAGCACCCGAATCCCATCCCGTAAGATCACTTTCAAAACCGGTATTTGAAAATTTTTCTGTACTTGAAAGAGTGACTTGATTGGCAACAGAAGTCTTGACATTACTGGAGGAGGAATATTTGGTAGTATCACTCCAATTAGTTTGACCACTTCCTCCCGACCAGTCTGATTGAGTCCAAGGTGAACTCGCAGCATAAACTAGTGTTACGGGCATTAATATCTGAGGTAAAAGAAGTGAAAGACACGAGAAGAAAGTCAGACAAAATCGTCTGGTTTTAGCGGACAAATATATACTTTTTTTCCATGACATAACAGCTCGAGCGATATCTTTAATTAAACCAGATATTTTTGATTCCCGTTTTTTTAAAAACATATAAACCAAAAACAATGTTTTTTAACAGTCGGAGGACTTGGCTGAGACATGACTCTGGCAGGATTATCGGTGTTACTGGTGGTTAGAATATTGTCGGTTGATTTAGGTAGTTTTACTATTTGGCTGCTGCGAGAATTTTTTGTATCTGCGGTGGTGACCAATAAATAATAGCCGCTTGACTTGGTGACCACTGAAACTGTCTGATTGACTCTGTCTAAGACACTAGAGTTGAGTAGACGCCACTTTTGTCCGTCAGTCGAGTATGCTAATTTTAGATTTTTCTCTGAGAGGTGCGGGGGAATTGCTGATGGCCGGTAATGAAATGCGAAAATAAATGATTTTTTGATCTCTGATGACAGAACCAGTGCTTGATTCACGAATGAGCGCCAGCGAAGATCGTAAACGGGAGAGGTTTGCCAGTACTGGGTCTTGGGAATTAAATATGTTCCCGTCTGGGGAGTAATCAAAAGATCTAGATATACATCATACTGAAAGGTATTAGGGTGAACGATACTGATAACATCGCCGTGTTGGGCCACACCACCTTTTTCAGCGAGGGCATCTGGGCTAGGGGCTGAGTAAGTACTACTGATTATTCTAGGTGAGCCTTTCAGAGTAAGACCAAATTCACTGGTGGAACCACTGTTATTTTTGGCTATGGCGATAAAAGTACTAAGGTGCTGCTCGTCATCACCATTGAGCTTAACTGAAAAATCCCAAGTGCCAGGCAAAGAAAGATTGATATCACCTAGATATTGAGAACAACCCCCTCGATCGGAAGGATCACTGGAGGCAAGACAAATCTCGACAGTAAAAGGACCTTCACTGACATTGCCGTCTAAACGACCATGCAGATGGTAATTTCCACCACCCAGATACTCGGCTTGTTGTATTTCAGGATAGTTCATCAAATCATTAACACCGCTATCTAGATCGCCGGAATCATTTGGAATCAGACTGGTGGAGGAACCGAGCCCAATACCGAGCAGGGTATGACCGTAGATTTTATTCTGCGAGAAGGTGTTTCGTCCGCTAAATGACTGGAGAATACCAAAGTCAGCACCGGAAATAGTATTTCCTTTAATCAAGTTGCCATTACTACTACCAGCCAGTAAGGAAATCGCGCCTTTCTCGGTACCCACAAGAGTACCCAGAAGATCACCATAAGGGCTTACCCCGACGAAGTTTCCTTGAATCAAATTATTACTTCCTCGGAATAGACGAATAAAACCACGAGGGTTGTCAGATGATTGAAGTTTGTTAATACAGCCGACAATATTAGCCTCTTCCGAATCTGAAACTCCATCGTAATTAGTACCAATTCTATTTGAAGATGAAGCCAGGGCCACCACCTGGCCGTAAATATCGGCATTGGCACAGGCTCGTCCGGTACTATTTACCCCAAAATAATTGCCGGCGATGATATTGCTATCACCAGCAGCGAGACTGTTATCTGACCAAACATAACCAGTAATAGCATAGTCTTTACCCAAATTACCCATGAATAAATTTCTTTCACCAACATCGCCACTGCCATCACCGTTGGTGCCAAAGGTATTACTACTAGAGCCATTGGTGATCAAAAAAGATCCGCCATTTCGAGGGATTGAACCGGTGATATCACTGCCAAAAAAATTTCCTTCGATCCAGTTGCTATTTGAACCATCGATGGAGGCGTCGACCGTGTGAATATCAACGGACCCCAAACTCAACCCCGCAATATGATTATTATCCCCTGATAAGGTAAAAACACTGGCATTACTATAATTTATTTGGATCTTTAAGACTGTATTTAAGGTTTGACCGAAGGCGGCGGTATTTCGCGAACTGCCCGGTTGAGAGTAGCCATCGATAAAAAGCCCACTATTGTCGGTGATATCAACGGCTGCAAGTGGTAAAACAAAATAGCCCTGGACACTGCCACTGGGCGCGATATAGCCTCCGTCCGAGGTAGGAATATTAAAATTAATTGTATCCGCTCCAGAGTTCGCATTAGCCGCAGTCAACGCTTCCATAAAGGAACAGTCCGCATTACAGGTACCGTCACTAGTATTAGCCGTTTTAGTGACAGTGTAGGTAGCAGCGAGAGCATATCCTGTAAATTTTATGAAAATGACAAGAAAAAGACTAAATGTAATTAGCAAATTAAGTACAAACTTCATCTGCTCTAATGATACACAATGACTACATAAATTAGCAGAATTACATGCACTTTTTCCAAGAAGCAATGACTATAGAATCTCTAAAGAGTAGATGATATCGTCGGATAATGAAATAAAAGACTCACCGGGGTTTTCAGTAGTTTTGTTTTCGATTAAAAGATAATTTTTGTCTTGAGGAATGTAGTAAGAGGTCACCTCGTGGCCAGACACTTCGGTGGTATAAGTTAATCCGGTCTGTGAACCGATGGCGATTGGGGAAATAGTTTCAAGCAGCTTAAATTCGGTTCCCAATTTCTTCTGAAGTTCATCGATATCTTTTTCAGCCATTGTGTTTACAGTATCAATGTATGAAAGAGTTAAGGGGGTAATATAGATCTGCAAAGAGTTGTAGGTTAGAGCAAGAGAACCATCAGAGCTAGCTTTAATTTGAATATAACTCGGGTAGCGGAATTGGAAGTGGTGTTTATCATCACGATAAGTCAGCCAATCTTGAAACTCTGCCGCAGTTGTCGCCAAGCCCAGTGTCACTGGAGTGGTTAAAGCTATTTTTTCGTTTGGGAGAGCAGGTGTTTCGGTTGCAGTTTTGACCGAAGTATTTTTAAAGGCAAAGAAGGACCACAAAAGGGCAACTAAAGTCAACAAGGTGACTAGTCTGATCATAGGTATGCTATATGGCAAGTATACTCCTTAATTGGAAATGACTTCTAATCGTAAGTAAAATGAACTAAAATAAGCCCTATTGCGGGATTAGTTCACCGGTAGAATGCATCCTTCCCAAGGATGAGAAGGGGGTCCGATTCCCCTATCCCGCTCACTAAAATATCAGACCCTCGTGGTCTGATATTTAGTAAGTGAGCCATGAATCGGACCTGCCGGAGCCGCGACTGGCGGCGAGGCGCGCTCAGAGGCGAGTCAGCAGACGAGACCGAAGAGGACGATTCCCCTATCCCGCTCTACTCTTGATTAAAATAGCTATAGGATATGCTATAATAGGGCTTAACAAATTTTCAGGAGGCAGCCTTGGGAAAAGCAATCTTGAACTCGACTTTAGAAGTCATGTGGCCAATTCCACCGAACCGCAACCTAATTGCGGCCATTAAGAAAGTCTCGGATTTGATGAGGAAGCAGTACCCGGGGAGTCTGGTCTGGATTCACTCGATTCATGTGGGGAACAAAATGTATGTCGGGAAAGATTATGTCGATGGTAATCATCGTGTACCGATAAAGGCATGTCTTAACACCGTCCGGCTTCGCCATGACCACTTTGAAATCTTGTTTTTGTTAAAACGCCCCTAAGT
>JAHFKQ010000011.1:0-6839 GCA_023245265.1 Candidatus Collierbacteria bacterium | reverse complement strand
AGTTACAGCCCGCCAAATGGCGGGCTTTTTTTTGGTAAGGTGGTTTATACTAGACCTTATCTATGGCAGGTGGCTACCGCATCACTAAAGAATCCAAACGCTCCCGTTTCTACATGCTTCTTTCGGTGGTTTTTATCATTGTCATGATTAAGTGGGGCATTCCCACTTTTGTCAATATTATCGCCGGTAATGGAGTCTCGAGACAGAGCACCGAGAAAGATGTGATCCCCCCTCAAGCACCAGTGCTTTCAGCTTTACCGGAGGCTACCAGTAGTGCTTCACTTTTGGTCGAAGGTTTTACCGAAGGCGGCGCGGCTCTGGATTTGATGATTAACGATACGATAGCCTTGACGGCCAAAGCCCAGGATGATGGATCATTTGCAATATATGGAGATCTTACTTCCGGTTCAAACCGAGTCTATGTCAGAGCCGCCGACGAAGCCGGGAATACGAGTGCTTCGGAAGTTAAAATTGTCATTTTTGATAGTAAACCGGTTGAACTGAGTATATATTCTCCTAAAGACGGCACGGAATTTTTTGGCAAAAATAATCAAGTAATTGATATCACCGGTGAAGTCAGTAAACCCGGCTCCCAAGTGATTATTAATAACTCATTCGTGATTGTAGATCGCGATGGTAAATTTACCCACCGATTTCAATTGGCTGACGGTAATAATGAAATCAAAATCATGGTCTCAGACAAAGCCGGCAATACAGCCGAGAGAACACTTAAGATTTTGTATACTCCTTAGTCGGCAGGCCGAGTACGAGCCAAAAAGCAAAGTAAAGCCAAATATAGAAAAGGCTATTATTAAAAAGGCTGTGAATCAAAAGAGCGAGGATGAATATTTTTTGGGGTAAAAAATTAATTTGGCGGAGAGCCGCTTTCAAAAAACCGATGAAGGCAAGAGTGCCAAAGATGCCGGTCGTAGCGCCCAGGTAAAGTAAACTACTATCGATTTGGAATCTTTGGCCGGTGAGACCCCGCAGAGTGTTATATCCCCAGCCAAAGAAGGGTTTTTGCAAGAAAAGATTTAAGCCTGTTTGCCAGCTGTCAAATCTAGAAAATATGGAGAAAGTTCGCCAAAGATTAACTCCCTCACCGAAAGGCTTAGGAATAAATATGATGATACCTCCCAAGAGTATCAGTACCCACAATAAAGCGCGTCTTTTTTGGGCCAAAAAAATATAAATTGTTCCCAGGATAAAAACCAGATAGGAGGCTCTCGAAAAAGTTAAAGCCAGTAACAGGACCAAAGTAACGGCCACCGGCCATTGGGAAAGGCTAAGAAAGACTAAGGCTGTGGCGGCAAAAATGGCACCGGCAAAATTCGGGTCATAAAATGTACCAATGAGACGGAAATAATGATCATCAAATCCAAGATTTTTCAGAAACCGCATATCCGGGAAAATTAAGTATTGCAGTAAACCCAGAACTGAAAAGAACCCGAGAGAAAATAAAACCGTAAGGAGCACTTGACGAGGGGAAGAAAGCTTGACGGCAAAGTAAACCGAGGGGTAAATAAAGAGCCTCAGAAGATAAGAAACAGCGACCACCAAGCCCCCCGAGGCGGCAAATTGGAGATTAAATAAGAGGGAAAGTGCAGCGAAAAAAAGAAAAAGAGCCAAAGGTTGACTGAGTGGATCACGGATAACTTGAAGTCGTCTTGGCTTGGTAACAAGGAGAGAGAGAGTCAGCAAAATACAGATCAGATCCAGAGGATAAATAACCATGGTTTGGCCGGGTAACTGCAAATTGAGAAGCTGACCAAAAGGCCAGATAAGGAGAGCAAGCATCAGTAAGTAATTGATCACCGGAGTTTAAATACTTGGATACCAACCGAATTGGTATGAATTAATTGACCCGGAAATTTCTTTGGGTCCTCCCCTATTGTAACCAGAAAATCATAACCGTTCCGATCAGCCACCCAGGAAGTGTGATCAAAATCCCGCGGAAAATAATATAAATTATGCAATTTATCGACGAGTATGCGGCTGCCCCGAGGCAAGTCCCGGACAAAATGATCCCCATCCAAAAAAGTACCGGGCAAACGACCGGCAAAACTATCCAAAAAAACAGCAGAGGAAACTTGCCCAGTGAAGAGAGGTAGGTATTTAATCATCGCCACGGAACGGAGTGAGAGAATAAACAGTCCGGACAGGCAAACGAGGAAAAGGAAGACTTTCCGAAGCCAATCGTTTTTCAGAGCGGACACGAAGATAACCGAGCTAACGACCAGGGCGGGCAGAAAAGGTAAGAGAAACCGGCTGGAGGGAGGGTCAAGAATTAAGGATAAACAAGAACCGAGAACAGCAACCAGGGAAATCCGGCGGAGAATTATCTTTTCCGATCTTAAAGCCAGAACAGCCAAGATAAAAAGAAGACCGACGAGAGGAGAGAGAAAGTCATCGAAGGGTTTGGTCAAGTAAAAAGGAGCCAGGATCAGGTGACGAAAGATACTCCCAAAACCGACAAATGAATTGGTGATAACACCACTAAAGAGGGGGTAAACGGGATTGCCGGTATATAAATGGGCGAGATAAAACCAAGGTAGAGAGACCAGTAAGGCCGGAAAAATGAGAGAGGTGCCAAAGACCAAAGCATAAATCACCAAAGAGCCAAGGGCTAGCCACTTAGTGCCGATAGCCAGTCCCAAGAATAAACCACCTTTTTTCCAAGAGCCCCGTAATAAATAAAATAAAGCAGTAGTCTCTAAAAAAGTTCTGATCAAATCAATATAGGCACTGCCGGACTGCCAGCTAACCAGCCAAGTGCAGTAAAAAAGAGAGACCCCGACCAAACGCCAAAGCACCGCTTGTTTTTGGTCCGCCAAAATTTTCCAGATAAGCAGACCGGTCCCGAGACCGGCCAGATATTGGAGCAGTTTGGGACCAATGGTCCCGGTGAAATGAATCAAAGGAATAAAAAGAGTCTCGGCGAGACGGGGCATGACGGAGTAATAAAGTAATCCGCCGGGGAAGTACCACTGGTGTTTAAGAAGCCAAAGTTTGGGTAAAGTCAGGTGATACCAGAGGGCGTCGAAACCAAACTCTGGGGTGAAGACCAGTAAAAAATTTAGAAGAGCAAGCAAAATAATTGGCCCCACAAGCAACCAAAAGATTATTTTTGTTTTTCCCATTGAATCACCCGGACTGATAATGATTGCACTCCCAGCAAATAGGAAAGGAAGAGACCGGGTAAGCCATCGAGAAAACCGGCCTTGAAAAAATAATTCATTTTAAATTTTAGTAGGGGATAGCAAATTAAACGGAACCAAGAAAAGGGCTTTCCTTCGCCAGCGAGCATTTGAGCATCTATTTGTCCATACTGCGACATCCGAGCCAAGAAACCAGAGATAAAATAATCTTTGTGATGATAGAGCGGTGAGGACAGCTCCCCTATCCGTCCGGTAATTTTCCAGATTTCGTGAACCGACCGTTTGAACTGTCCTGCTTGACGACGAGCTAGTCTAAGTAGTTTAAGATGGCCGGTTTCACCATGGAGAAGCGGCTGATGAAAAACGACATCGAGTCGGGAAATGAGATAAGCGGAGTATTTATTGGCGGCCAAAGCGAGTTTTATTTCCCGGGCTAGTTCGGTGCCGACATATTCGTCGTCGTCCACAAAAAGGACCCAGTCATTTTTGGCTTTTTGAAGTGCAAAGTTTCTTTGGGCGGCAAAGTCTCCATTCAAGGCTCGAAAGTATATTTTTATTTTCCGGGAAGCCTTTACCGGTAGTTTTACCGGCGAATCAACAATGACCAAAATCTCATCGGCAAATGATAACGATTGGAGGAGTTTGGGGCTTAGAATGGCATTCCGGGTGATGATGGCGGCCGTAAGAGTCATGACTTAATGATGTACTCCCCTACTCGCTTTGATAAGGTCAGAGATGGAATTTCTACCCAGCGGTAGACGAGAAGGGACACCAGGGTTGCCACCGACAAAGATAAAACAAAGA
Organism: Candidatus Collierbacteria bacterium; assembly: GCA_023245265.1. GTDB lineage: Bacteria > Patescibacteriota > Microgenomatia > UBA1400 > MFAQ01 > UBA10133. The sequence continues at coordinate 2,877 of JAHFKQ010000011.1, read as the reverse complement.
GAACAGAGTGAATGGCCAGATAGTTATCGGCATACGGCAAGTTAGGTAGCCATATAAACATTAGTCGCGAAAGCATATATAAAATCGAAAAATGAATCAGATAAAGACTGTAAGAAATTCGGCCAAAGAATTGAAAAACAGCATAATTTAAGAAATCAAAGAGTTTTGTTTTGTCGCTATACGAAATTAAACCGATAATTTTCCAGGAAATAATGCTCTCGACCACTCCGCCCAAGTACTCATCGGTAGAATAGCGGATAAGCAACAGGAGAAGCAGACTTAGAGGCAGGGTTAGCTTGATGTACCAGCCCGGCAAACGAGCAAAGAAATTTTTAAACTTGGGTAAGATGAGTCCCAGAAAAAACATATACAAATAACGAAAGTCACGGAAGTTCTCAAAATTCAAAATGGTGAAACTGGCATAAACCAGACCGGCGGTAAAAAGCAGATCGGTCCACCAGGAAGTTTTTTTACTGATTTGATAAAAAGCCGGCAAAATTAAGGAGGCCAAAAAAATGACTCTTAGAGTCCAAGTAACTCCCCCGAGGTAGGTATGAATAAAGAAGAGGTTGTAAAAAAATTCGTGTAAGGACATCTCAAAATTTAGCCACCATAAAAACCAAGTTGAAGCATGAGGAAAAATGCGGTAATAGAAACCGAAACGCATATAAAGGGCAGTCAGTAAAATGACAAAAAGATAGACGGGATAAAGTCGGATGACTCTTTTGGCATAAAAGGCGAGAAGTCCCTTGGGTGAGATTTCAGTGCGACTTAAAGACTGACCAAGCACCAAACCGGAAAGAACAAAAAACAGACTCACGGCCACTCCCCCATTTCCCAGAATCATAAAAAGTTGTTGAACCTTGGACTGAAAGGAGTAAAAATCCAAATAATTTTGGTGCCAAACATTGGCAAAGGCCGGAATGGCAACCACTAAAAAGGAGTGGTTTAGGGCGACAATGAGAGAGAGTAATCCTCGGAGTCCATCAAGCTTGGTGATTCTGTTCGGAGCGGAGTTCATTTAAGAGTATTATATATCTATGAATTTGAGGCGGACAAAGCTCGGGAAATTGGCTTTTTATTTTAAAAAAGGTGACAAAGTGGTGGGAGAAAGAGTGGCTCTGAGAAAATATGAGAGCTTTGAATCCTATCTTATCGGAAAAATTTCGACCGGAGCCGGGGTCGCCGTGGATGTCGGAGCAAATATTGGCTATTACACCCTAATACTGTCACAAAGTTTCAAGAAGGTGTTCGCTTTTGAGCCGGAACCGGATAACTTTCATTTATTAAAGAAAAACCTTCTGGTGAACAAAATTAAAAATGTTCAAATTTTTCAGAAAGCCGTTTCGGACAATACAGGCTCCCTAAAACTTGGTCTTTCCAAAGATAATTTTGGAGATCACCAAATACGGTCCAGCGAAGAAGGTCGTAAACAAATAACTATTAAAGCAACTACTCTAGATAAAGCAATCAAAGATAGAGTTTCCTTGCTAAAGATTGATACCCAAGGTTGGGAACCAAAAGTCATCGCCGGGGCCAAAAAGATAATTGATCGGGATCGGCCGGTAATTTTTATGGAGTTTTGGCCAACAGGTTATAGGAGAGCTAAATTAAATTACAAGCAGATGATGGCCTATTTGGTAAAGCAGTATGGGGGTATCTATTTGATTGATGATTATTTGGGACTTGTTTACCGTGTTAAAGCTGATTCTCTGGTGGCCAGATGTCTCACCAAAAAAGGTTATGCCGATCTACTGTTAATACAAAACCCAAGTCTTGCGGATAAATGGCTATTCAAGAAAAATTTTAATTTCAAGCACTGGGTAAAAAAAGCTCTCTACCTATGAGAGATTTTCGAGTTCAGGAGATGCTTAATATTTGGCGCGTCTTTTTTAAGAAAGATATTTCTCGTATTGAACTGATTAAGTATCTCTTCTGCTGGATAAACTTTGGCATTAAAAGACCGAAAGCTAATAAGCTTTTTGACCGGAAAGCCTTTGGCTATTTAAGAAAAATTATTTTTAAATTAGGCAATCAAGACCCAGTATGGTTCCCAAGATTAGTAGAACCGTCCACCTTTGGGCTTAGGGGATGGGAGTACGGCCTTCTCTTTGATAAAATCCGTTTTAAAAATAAAAAAATACTAGACATAGGTTCGGGGAATAGTCGACTTCCGGCCTACTTGGCCCATAAAGGAGCCGAGGTGACGATGCTAGACATGGAATCACCCTTGGAGGAAACGGTAAATAGAAGGGCAAAAAATTTGAAATTTGTTCTGGGAGATATGACTCACTTAAAATTTAAAAAGAATTCTTTTGATATCGTCCTTTGTATTTCTGCTTTAGAACATGTGGATATGAAAACAAAAGGATTTTATGGTGAAAAACAGTATTTTGACCGGGCGATAGAAGCGATCAGGGGGATGATTAAAGTTTTAAAGCCGGGAGGAGACTTTTATTTGACAACCGAGTTTTATTTACCGCAGCAGACTTCGGACCGATGGGTCTATTCTCGGGACCAGATAAGGGGCTCTTTTAAGTTCGCCTATTTGCCTCAGATGATAAAGGTTCTGCAGGATGAGGGCATAAAATTTGATTCGACACCGGAAATTGATCCAAAAATCTTGGAACTAGACCCAAACCGAGCAAACTTTAGGGGCAGATATATGAGCACTTTTGCCTTTAGGGGAAAAAAGATTTGAGGCGAAGGTAGAAATTAAACAAGAGATAGAAGGGTAAGCTGATGCTTGGAAGATAGCGTTGACAAAAAAGCAGATGACTTTGGGCTAAGATTTTGAGTTTCTTACCCCCCATTTTATTGGCACTCGCCGAAAGATGATGAAAGACCTTTATATCGGAAATTAGACCAAGAGTAAAA
>JAHFKQ010000053.1 GCA_023245265.1 Candidatus Collierbacteria bacterium | reverse complement strand
ATTGGCCTTGGAGACCACTACTCCATAATACTCATCGGTGAAAGGAATACCGACTATTTTGAGGCCAGGATTGTGTTTGACTTTACCCACAGCGGCTGGGTAATCCATGATCATGGCTTCGATTTGGCCGGATAAAAGCTTGGTCGTAGCCAAATCGTAGTCCGCCAGATGGGAAACAAGTTCCGGCGCGGTCAATTTGACAGCTTCATTTTCACTGGTAGTCCCAATTTGCACCCCGATCTTTTTACCTTTAAGGCTAGCTAAATTGGCAATGGCCGAGTTATTTTGTAAGGTGACAATAACCTGGCCGGCGTTGAAGTAAGGGGTTGAGAAAGACATGGTTTTGCTTCTTTCGGAATTGATGGTGACGGAGGAAATAATCATGTCGATCTGACCGCTTTGAAGTTCCTTAAAAATATCATCAAATGAGATATTTTTAATTTTTAGAGGGACATTGAAAGCTTTGCCAATTTCTCGAGCTAGGTCGATATCAAAACCGACGATGTTCTGATCTTCATCTAGGTGCTCCATGGGAAAGTAGGTGGCATCGGTTCCAATCCGAAGGAAACCTTGTTTTTGGATCTGCAGTACTTCGGGGGTGAGTATTACTTTGGGACGCGAAAATATCCCTGAGCCGGAAATGTACCAATAGGTCCCAGCCAGAATAACTAATCCGAGGACGGTAAAGAGTATTTTTTTCATACAGTTTTAGGTTTGTTTTCTTGGCAGAGAGCCAATTCTTTTTTGAGCTCAGCCATCTTTAGTTCGCGGCCGACCATCAGATTATTGAGTTTTTCTAGCTTATCTAAGTTTTCTTTGGTATTTTTTTCGACATTCTTTCTCTCAGTGATGTCTTCTTCGATGGCCACAAAGCCGGTCAGAGTGCCCTGTTCATCCAGGACCGGGGAAATTGTGGCTTGGGCGATGTAAGTTTCCCCATTCTGGCGCTTGTTCGTCAGCTCACCGGTAAAGACTTGTTTTTGGTTTTTAATGATGTCCCACATTCTTTGGTAGAACTCGGGACTCATTTGGCGACCCCAGAGTCGGGGGGTTTGGCCAAGCATTTGATCTAGGCGGTAGCCTGTTAGTTTTTCGGCGGCCTTGTTGGCAAACAAGATTTTACCCTCAGTATCGGTAATGACCACATGGTTATTGGAGCTGGCGATGGCGATTTGGGTTGTTTGCAGGGAGTTAAGCATGGAATTGATCTTTAGTCTTAGTTGGTCGATTTCATCGCTGGTTTGAGAAATGGCGAGTCTTTTAACGATTTGGCCGGAAGTGGCCAGGCCTTCGGCTTCGAGAGAAAGGCGAGAGATTTTTTTCAAAAGTAACCCCGTAACCAAAAAGTAGTTAGCGAGCGAAAGAATCAAGACAGTGGCAAGTAAAGACCAAGTCAAGAGAGCTTTTGTCTGTTCACCCTGAAGAGTGATATCTCGCTCAATATCGGAACGGATAATGGCTTGAGGAACTCCAAAAAAATCTTTGATGACCAAGTAACCGGAGATGATTTTTGAATCTTTAATTTTGATTTGTTCGGTTTGGCCGGTGGAAAGAAAATTATTTTTAATCATTTGGTAATCCGGCGGCATATTCGGACTGTTCCAGAGAGAAAAGCCCGCCTCAAATTGAGTTAGGTCTCTCAAAGAGTTTAAGACATCTTCGTTGAGATATCTGGCAAAGACGACTGTGCCGTTGGGAACGCCAGTGCCATCGCTTTTGACTGCATCGCGGGCGACAAAAAATAATAATCCGTCTTCGGTTCTAATCAGGCCTTTTTGATGACCAATGGTGGGATCGATTTTTAAGAGGGCACTACCGGTGGCAAATTTTTCATAGATATCTGCCGGAAAGTCCTTTTCTTGATTGGTGTACTTTTTGAGTAGGAAGCTGGTGACTAGAGAGCCGTCCTTGGCGATAAAGATAGCCTCATCGATACCGGAGGCCTCAAATGATTCTTGAGTGAGATTGGATTTAATATAAGCTCGGTTCCGATCTGAAAAAAACTTGTAAGTATCATCCCAGACCGTCCAGTCCGCCAGCTTGCCATTGATCTGGCTTAAACGGTCATCCAAAACGGCCGAGATGCGTTTAATATTGCGTTCGACCCGCTGGTTTTCGACCTTTTGAAACCCTTCGGTCATGACCCGGTAGATGATACCAGTCAGAAAAAGAACCACCATCGTCGTGGTAGAAACGGAGATGAGAAAGGATTTCTGTTTGAGAGTCACTTAATGAAGCTGATTGGTAATGTAGCGGGAAACCCAGAAAGAAGGGAAGACGGAGAAAATGATAAGCCCGACGGTGACTAGGAATGTCAGCTCGATGGATCGACCGGCGGCAGTGTAGATACTGGCGGCTGGTCGGCCGGCAAGAAGCATCCCGACGACTTCGTTGTTCACATCTTTTAAAGGGTGGTAAACAGCAAAGTAGGGTGTATTGAGGATGGTAATCAGACCGGAAAAGTCACCTTCTTTGATGGTGACGGCTTCAGTCACCTTTTGGTTGGTATTTTTGATACCGATAGGTCGGGTCACTCCTCGCAGGTCGGAGATGGTGGTGGCCGAAAGAGTTTCTCCGCCATAAATGCCTACTTCTAAGCCGGTAATTTTTTTGATACCATCCAGAAAATTATTATCCAGTGACAAGGTGACCACCACAAGACCGAGAACTTTCCCATCCGAAGCAATGGGGACAGCGGACTTGACTAGGACTTGAGGGGCCAAGGCAGCATCTTGAGTGACGATAGAGGAGAGGGTTTCGCCGATGAGGCCTCGCTTGACCAGCGGATTGTCAGAGAAAGAATCTCCGATCCGATCCCGTTCTTCACCCCGGGCCAAGACTTGGCCGGTTTCGTTCAAGATCACGACACTACTAAGCTTACGAGTCAGCAAGAGGTTTTCGGCCGCGTCGGCCAGAATTTTCTTGTCGCTAGCGACCAAGGCCTCGCTGATAGAGGGGTTTTGAGCCAGGATAGCGGCGGAGGCCTGGGCTTCAGATTTTTTGCTGTCTAAGGCAAAAGAGAGAACTGAGACATCAGTGCTAAGTCTGGCCAGAGTTTCGTCGGAAATATTTTTGAGTAAGAGAAAGGTAAATGAGATAGTAGTTAGTAGAAAGATCGAGAGAGTAGTAGTCGTAAAGATTATAAAGAGCTGGGTATTGATGCGTTTTAGGAGATAGGAGAAGGCCCACTGGGTCAGGATAGCGGCGCCCAGGAGCAAGAGTAAGTGAGAGAATAGCCAGAAAGGTCCAAAGGGGTTAACCAGCCGGAAAAGATCGACATTTAATGTGTTGACAAACAGAGAAGGAATCGTCGAGAGCTCGTAAAAAGCAAAGATAAAAAAAGCCAGAGAAACTTTTTTAGTGTGAGCCTCTAGACCAACGGTGGCCCGTCGTAAATAGAGCCAAGCCGCCGCAGTCGCCATAATCGGAGAAATGAGGAAGGGGAGGGCGAGATTACCCAGGAGGACAGCGGCCAGTTTGGGTTTAGCGATTAAAGGATCGGTGACCAGGCCGACGATAAGAAAAAGATAACCCAAATTGCGGAGGATCATGGAAATTTTATCCGTCAAACCGCCGGCAAAAAGGGTGATGGTTAAGGCCGGGGATTCGATGATGGTGGCGTGGATGAGGAAGGAGATCGAGAGAAAGAGAAAGCCCAGAATTTTGAGACCTTCTTTGAAGGTTTTTCGTTCGACCCAGGCATCATAGTACAGCCAAAAGATGGAGAAAAAAGCCAAAGAAGCAAAGAGGTCGATGGCAAAATGAAGGTTTTGAAATATAAATTGAGACCACATTTACTTTAGAATTTTTTCTAATAAAGTCGACTCATTTAAATAACCGGTAATGACTTCTTTAATAATACCTTTTCTGTCGAGAAATAGGTGAGTGGGTAACGACTCAAGCCCCAATGGTTGTACCAATAGGCCATCCGGATCGGCGACTATGGGTAAAGCATAGCCACCATTTTTTTGAAAAATGTTAACTCTGGAGACAGATTCTTGGACGGCGATAGCCAAGGTGTTTACGCCAGGGTTGGCGGCATGAAAATGGTCTAAAGCGAGCAATTGGTCAGAGGATTGTGGTTCCCAGCTAGAAAGAAAAGTTAGGATGGTGGGTTTGCCTAAAATGGAGGAACTGCTAAACGCTTGATCTCCTTGGCTAAGATCAAATTCCGGTAGTGTTTGGCCGACCAGTTTTTGAATACGGGAGTATTCGGTGTGAGTAATTGATGAAGTAAAGGGTGTAGACTCGGCCAGCCATCGATTCCAAAAAGAGCCGCTAGATAAGACAAAGTTTTGGGTAATAGGAGTAGCTCTTTCAATCTCGAAAATCTCGGTGCGAAGCTTTCTTTTGCCGTCAGCCGATATTTCAAAGAAGTATTTCCCGGCCGGTAATAAGAGCCGATACTCTCCTAACGAAGTGGTTAGCTGGGGATTAGTTTGTAAGTAGGGTTCGGCATCCCAAAGAACAAAGTCATTGAGATTTTTTTCGTAGGTATAAACGGTGACCTTGGCTTTGGTGAGTGGTTGTTGATTGACATCAAAAACCCGCCCAGGAGCCAAAGAGACCAGAGTGCTGAGAGTTTTCTCGGTCCGGTTTTGGGCGCCATCGATGGCGTGAATAATAAAGGGAAAATTTCCAGTCTCGTTGACCCGAATATTATTAGACCAGAGACCACTTTCGGTATTTTTGGACAAGTCAAATTTTTGAGAATCATAGGTGAGTTCCATGCTGATGGGACCGCCGACGGCGGAGAGAATCACCCGTAAGTCCATACCGGCAATGCTATAAAAGTGACCATGGTCGTCCGGTCTAAGGATCATTGGTCCCAAAGCGAAAAGGCTACCGCCGACCAAAGGAGGCAAACGATCAATTATCAAGGTGTATGTCTTACTAAAGCCAATATTGCCGGTCAAGTCCCGGACTCTGATCTTGACTAGATAATTACCGTCGTCCAGGCGAGACGGGGTAAAGTCAAACGAGACTGCTCGATCGCCCAGACCGGAGACGCCCTCAATCGGTAACCAATTTTTGCCGCCGTCGA
>JAHFKQ010000052.1 GCA_023245265.1 Candidatus Collierbacteria bacterium | reverse complement strand
GATTTCTCGATTTCAGAGAATAGACTCTCTCCACCGCCTTGCTATCCTCTGCGCGAGCAACCAATCCATAAAGTGTGTCTGTGGGCAATACCACCACGCCTCCCTCCAGCAGGTATTTGGCAATATCCGTAATATTATTTTTATTCCAATCCAGAATTTTCATTTCCTTATTATATCGTCTACATTTACGGCTTTACTTTTATCATGTTGTGATCCCAATGGGATACCATTCAATCCTCCTCTAACTCAAAATCTGAAAATTGGCTAGTCGAGATAATCAGGACTTTATTTACTCATCAATTCGAACACTAAAACACAAATTACTATTACAGATAAAAATAAGGATGTTCCTTGAAAAAGTATTGGGACCGATGTATTGCGTTTAGGAATCGTCTCCTGAATACCATCCGATTCTTTTCTTATTGTCTCGTATTCGTTAATATATCTTGGAAAATCAGTCGGAATACCTGGCCAAAAAGAAGTTTGAGACCAAAGTCTCAATCTTTTGTCACTAATCTCTAGCCACTTGTCATAATATCTTGATTCAGCAATAATATGTAAAAAACCAAATGCGATTGAAGCAATAGTTAATACTAACGCCTCTTTTATAAGTAAAATTCCCGATTGTCCCATCAAACTCCTGACATCTGAATTTATTACAAACGATGAAATCAGTGGAATAAATAAAGATGCCACAAGGAATAGATTTTTATTTAAGCTTGACCATGCACTAGTCAACAGGGAGTGCGCTGTTGCCTGGCTTTCCCTGATATCGTTCTTGTTTGCCTGCCGCAATCTCTCAAGTGCAATAGCATAGTCCTTCAAGTCTGACTCAGTTAAGTTAAGCTTTTTTTCTGTTTCCATTTTGTGACCCCGGCGGGAATCGAACCCGCGATCTTTTGGATGAGAACCAAATGTCCTAGACCGCTAGACGACGGGGCCAGAAGCATATTTTACCATCCAGGGAGGCTGAGCAGGGTATAATCAGCCTAGCAATTTAACAACTCAGGAGGCAAATATGAAGGTTTTATCCTCAATCCTCTGGTTATTTATCTCCCTCACCTATGGACTAGCTCCCCTCTGGTCGCTGGTTCTGGGCTTTTTATCTGTTTTTTGTATCCTGACTCAGCTCATTATCCCCGGCACCCCGATCGTGCTTCCCATACTTTGTTACCTCCTGTTTTTTCTCAGTTTTGCCGCCTCTGGCCTTCAATACGGTGGTCGTGGTGAAGCTACGACTTCTGCTCCGCCCCCTTAACCATTTCCCGCTCTGACGAGCGGGTTTTTTGTGCCCAACTCTGCTCTCTCAATTTGACATTTGGGGGTGCCTGAATTAAAATACTTCTATAATATAAAGCCTGTCAGCTAGCCGGTTCCCGGCCAGAAATACTCAAAAAGGGGACTGGTCTTTTTTTTGACACTATTCAGTCTTGACATCTGAATTTGAAGCCTTATATTTACACGAATAGTAAAAATATATATAACCAATAAAATGACGCAACCTGTTCACCGAGTCCAGATGACACCCCTTGGCTACCGCCAATTGGTTGATGAACTCAAACATCTAGAAAGTGTTGGCCTTCCCGAGGGCATTGAGCGCGTGGCCAAAGCCCGCGAATTTGGTGATCTCTCCGAGAACGCCGAGTATCATTCCGCCCGCGAAGATCTCGCTGCCTTAGAAGGCAGGATTGAAGAGCTCCGCGATATCATTACTCGCGTCAATGTCGTCGACATCAAAAAATCCGGTGAAGAAGAAGTTGGTATCGGCAGTGTCGTCGCCGTCACCATCAATGGTAGTGAACACCAGTTCTCCATCGTCGGAGAATGGGAAGCCGATCCGGCCGCCAAGAAAATCTCTCACGAATCTCCTCTCGGCAAAGCCTTGATTGGTAAAAAAGTCGGAGACAATGTCGAGGTCGAAGCCCCGGCCGGCAAAGTGAGCTACTACATCAAATCGGTTAAGTAAGCTACCAGCTACCTCCGCCACCTCCACCACCACCCCCGCCTGAAGAACCCCCGGAAAAGCCGGAACCTCCTGATGATGAAGACGATGGGTTGTAGCTCAGTCCCCCCGCGGAACTACTGCTAAAGTCATTTACAAAGCCTCCCCACGATCTCGTATCGCCGACAAAGCCACCGGCCAGATATTTGGGTGGCTCAATGTTTAGTTCGGCCATGTCCCTGGTCAGCTTGCCGATTACTCCCAGAGAAATGGCGTAAGGCAGAATTTCTTCGATAAAGAGATGTTTCTCTTTGATTTCTTCGCGCCACTTACCGAGACGAATTGTCTCCCGCAAACCCTTCACTTGTAACGCCAGATTGGTGCCGACCGCCGTTTTCTGGGGCATCTTCCAAGCCAGAATAGCAGCCGTTATTGTCGATATGGCCAAGACGGCAAACGGCCAAACTTCCCCGAGAAAGAACAACTCACTAATACTTGTTGAAAAAATAAGACAGAACAAAAAAGCGACGCCGATAAACCACATTCCTCGGACGGTGTTTGGATCTCTCGTAAAAAGATTTCTCTGTAGCAATTCTTTATTGACCATCTCTTTGGCCTTGGCCATGTGGGTATAAAAACTGCCTTTGAGTTTACTAAGCTTCGCGGTCTCGGCCGACTTAAAAATTTTATCGAATAAATATTCTTGGACCCCGGGTAGTTTTCCCCCTTCTTTCAATTTGGTAAAAAGATAATCGTGTCCGAACTGCAAAAAGCCCTCCTTTTCCACCCGCTCGATTTTTAGATATTTTTTGCGGGCCAGCTCGATTATTTCCGCCACTATGTCTGAGTTATCCACTTTCTCGTCCAGCATCGTGCCGGCTTCGCCCGGGGTGAGGTCTTTCAGCGGCTCATAGACCATCGGGATATTGATCGGCTCAAACAAAGGTCTCAAACCTTTCGGTTGGTCCGGGTCCAGATTAAAAACATTGGGAGAAATAAAACGCCAATCCCGCCCTTTCCGGTACCAAGCGAAAAACATCAGGAGCCCCGGTAAAAAGATCAAACCCAAAAACCAATTATTGCGAATTTTTTCTATCAGAACCTCGACTGCACCGGGGAAAATCAAGGAGTTTTTGGGTTCCAGCTTAAGAGCCAGAGTAAAATTGCTGTTATAGGTAATTGGTTTATTAACCCAAACAACCAGGTCTTTACCGGTACCAAAAAAACAGTCTGAGGCTGTCCCGCCCACCGGACCGGTAAAACATTTTTTCTCCATCGGGGTAGCAAAAGGAGAATACACGGTGACCTGTGCTTTTTGGATGGGGAACTGCCAACCTTCACCGGTAATATCCCAGTAGAGTTCATCAAAACCTTTTTGCCGGTGCAAAGCCCGGGCCACTGTATACGAGATTTTGTATCTTCTGGCTCCCACAAAGGTTGCTTCGGGGTCTCCAATTTTGATGGTCACCTTACTTTGGTCTCTAGTGAGGGTGAATGGCATATCGGTCTCGTCTTCCTGGGTTACCTTAATGTCGGATACCGGCATGGTTTCGATCAGGCCGTTCCGGCGGTATTTTTCCGGGATGTAGCGATAGATGCCGTGTTTTTCTTTGGGTGTAAAATAATCGATTGTTTCCTCGATGGACAGCGAAGTATCTTGGTTAATGGTGATCTTACTTTCGAAATTAGTTATTTCCTCTCTTGCCGGCACTGGAGGGACCTTCACTAAAGCCATACTCGGTCCGGCTAAGAAAAAATAAATACTTATCCCCATCATGATCGTCAAAAATCGCTTCATAAAATTAGTATAAACGAGCATTGTAACGAAGTTACAAGCGTTTATAAGAGGAAGCACAGTCTGGATATTTCAATAATAAACATTATTGAAAAGAAGACGAGCAAGCTCTTATAATCAATCTTTATGAACGAAGACTACCGCCAAGCCGTCAAGACTCAGCTCGACGAAAAAATCTATTTTCATTCTTTGGCTCTCGAGGCTTGTATGGGTGGACTTTATGATTATTTTTCCGAAAACAATTTACTAGGTGAAGCCGAACCCCCGAAAGAGGACTGGCTTCTGGCCGGCTTGATCCACGACATCGATTACTCGGGTGAGTACAAAGAAACTCATCCCCAGAAAACCAAGGAAGTCTTGGCCAAATATCACCTCGACCTTTACGACTCTGTCCACCAAATTGTCTTGGCTCATGCTCCGGAACTGACCGGGGTAAAGCCGATGACCAAAGCTCAGTGGTCCATTTTTTGTGCCGACTCCCTTACTGGTCTGATCATGGCGATCGCTTTTGTTTATCCCTCCCGAAAACTGGCCGATGTTAAAGTTAGCTCGGTTCTGAAGCGCTTTCTCAAAGAACCCAAGTTCGCCGCCGGTACCAGACGCGCTGAAGTCGCTCTTTGTGCCAATGCCAGCGGCTTAAATCTCTCTTTAGAAAAATTTATCGAGATCTGTCTCACCGCTATGCAAGGTATTGCGCCCTCATTAGGGATATAATTGCCCTATGCTAGACATCAATTTCATTCGCGAAAATCCGGAGAAGGTCAAACAAGCCGCCAAAAATAAAAATCGTTCGGCCGAAGCCGTCGATCGGGTTTTGGCTATCGATCTGGAACGACGCAAACTTATTGCCTCCATCGAAAGTATCCGCCAAGAAAGAAACAAACTAAACGAAGATCTAAAACTGGCTCGGACTGAGGAACTGATGAAACAGTCGGTCGAACTCAAAACCATACTCCAAGATCTGGAGCCCCGACTCCGTCAAGTGGAAGAAACTCTTTCCGAACTCATGCTGCAAATTCCCAATGTCCCTTACGATGAAGTCCCGGTCGGCAAAGACGAAAACGATAATCAGGTCCTTAAAACTTGGGGAGATATTCCCGAGATGTCTTTTACTCCGCGGTCTCATGTGGATATTGCCCAAGATCTGGACCTCATCGATTTTGATCGCGGTTCCAAGGTTGCCGGTTTCCGAGGGTATTTCTTAAAAGGCGACGCCGTCATGCTGCAGTTTGCTCTCATGCACTACACTTTGCAAAAATTTGTGGCCCGCGGCTACACTCCGGTCGTCCCGCCCGTCATTCTCAAGAAAAGAAG
>JAHFKQ010000010.1:2112-21120 GCA_023245265.1 Candidatus Collierbacteria bacterium | reverse complement strand
TCATCAAAGCCAACTACACCATCGAAGCCGCTCGTGTCGGTCGTTCCAGTAACTTCGACAAAGTTCGCTTGGGCCTCACCACCGATGGCACCATCACCCCCGAAGAAGCTGTTCGTAGTGCCGCTCGCATCCTGACCGGTTTTTATGACTATGTCAACTCTGCGGAAGCCTATGTTATCGAAAAGAAATCCTCTCATGAAGCCACTACCGCCGGCTTTGTCGATGATCTCGACCTTCCTACTCGTGTTCTCAACGCTCTTAAAAAAGCCGGATTTAATAAATTAGCCGACCTTAAAGCCCTCTCTCTCGCCGACTTGCGTAAAGTCAAGAATCTTGGTGAGAAATCAGCCATGCAAGTGGTTGAAAAAGCCGGGGAAAAAGGCATCGACATTATCTAAAACAACATGGGACGCCGACATCACTCAAAACTAGCCAAACTCAACCGTAGTACCAAGGAGAGAAAATCTCTCTTCAAGATACAGCTCCGACAGCTCATCGAGCTCGGTAAAATTACCACGACTGTGGCTAAGGCCAAAGTGATCAAACGACTTTTTGACAAGCTCGCCGCTAAAGCCACCGATGGTACTTTGGCCGACCGCCGCAATATCGCGGCCGAGCTCAGTAGCCCCAAGACCGCTAATCGCTTGGTGGATTTTATTATCCCCGTCATGGGAGGCCGCCGCAGTGGCTTTACCAGTATCCAAAAGGTGGGTATCCGCAAAGGTGACTCTACTCCTACCGCTTCTTTAACCTTAGTCGCCCCTCTCCCTCCCGAGCCCGTCAAGGTCAAAAAAGTCAAAGAAGTTAAGGCTGTTGTTAAAAAAGAGCCCAAAGCAAAAACCAAATGAACACTACTACCCTCAAACTAGCTGACATTCAGCACGACTGGCACCTTATCGATATCGATGGTCAAATCCTCGGTCGTGTCGCCGTCCAAATTGCGAAGCTCCTCACCGGCAAAGGTAAAACTCTGACCGGCGATCACTTAGACAATGGTGACTTCGTTGTCGCTATCAACGCCGCCAAATTTAAAGTGACCGGTAAAAAGATGTCCGACAAGATCTACTACTCTCACTCCGGTTTCCCCGGTGGCTTCCGCGAAGTTTCTTTGGCCCAGTTGGCCGAAAAAGATGCCCGCAAAGTCATTGAGAAGGCTGTCAAAGGTATGCTTCCTAAAGATAAATTTCAACAGACTCGTCTGCGCCGTTTGAAATTATTTTTGGATGATAAACATCCCTATGCCGTTGAACTTGGATTAGTTAAAAAAGAAGATAAGCAAAAATAAAAACCTATGGCTCAAAAACTATCCAAAAAATCCAAGATCGCCATCAAGCCCGTTAAGACCTCCCCGGTCAAGAAAGGCACCCTAGCCATGCCCAAAGAATTTTTCTCCGCCGTCGGCCGCCGCAAGACCGCTGTCGCTCGTGTCCGTCTCTGGTCTGGTAAACAAGAGTTGACTGTCAACGGTAAACCTGTCTCTGAGTACTTCAAAGGTGCTACTTTCAAGAAAATCTATTTATCTCCTTTTGTCATTACGGATACCGTCGGTCAATACACTGGTAGTATCAAAGTTATCGGTAGTGGTCTCATGGGCCAGGCCGGAGCTCTGGTTCACGGTATTGCTCGCGCCCTAGTCAAAATCGACGAAGCCCACAAGCTACCTCTTCGTGCCAAAGGTTTGATCACTCGTGATCCTCGCATGAAAGAAACCCGCAAAGCCGGTCAAGGTGGTCGAGCCCGCGCCAAGAAACAATCTCCCAAGCGTTAAGATGCCTCCCAAATCAGAGCGTTCGTTTCCTCAAAATCTTGAAGAAATTGACCGCTCTTTTTTGTCGGCTCTGGAGAACTCTTGTTCTCCGGAAACTTGCTATCCTCGGGCTGTTGATGGCTGGACGGCTGAAAACCCCCTCTGGGGCCACTGTGCTGTCGTCGCGGAAGTGGTCCGCCGAAACCTTGGTGGGGAAATTGTGGCCGCCACGGTCTTGACCGAGGATGGTCAGTCCTACTATCACTACTGGAATCGCTTATCGGATGGGTCGGACCGGGACTTTACCGTTACTCAATTCCCGAGCCCCATCACCGAGGTCAAAAGACTCAAAATAAAAAAACAAATCACCGATCGGGAAACCTTAAAACGCATCAAGATTTTTGAAGAAAAACTTTCGATTGTTTTGACCAGCGAATAAATATTTTTGTGGTAATATACACTGTAATTTGAAATACCATCCTATTTTAGGAGGTTCATTTGAAGAACCCGCTATATGGTTTGTTGATTGCCGACGATCCCCAAATGCGTTTCAATTTAATCACCGGTGTCAAACGCATCTCGATTCGTGAAGGCCACCGCGATTATCGTCTGGGCGATGTTTTAATCGGTGATTCAGAAAATTCTTTTGTCGTCACCGCCACCATTGTCGAGGTGAAGCACACCTTGCTTTCTCAGGTCACCCGCGAAGAATGGGAAGCAGACGGCTTTGTTTCTCAGGAAGACCTCCTGGCCAAGATGAAAAAGTATTATCCCAAGATCAATTTGGACTCCGAGGTCACCATTCTGTTTTGGACCAATGTCCGCGGTTACTGGGCCACCCCAGAAGGAATTGAATCCTTTAGGGAATGTTTTATCGACTAATCTTTTCACCCCGCTCCGGCGGGGTGCTTTTATATCGAAGTATAATAAGCTATGAAAATATGTGGTTTGGACGAATGTGGCCGCGGGGCCTTTGCCGGACCACTGGTGGCCGCCGCCGTCATCATTAATTCTGACCTGTCATCCTTCGAATCCCTTTTACCGGCCCCACTTCGTGACAGCAAAAAGCTATCTGCTTCACAAAGAGAAAAAATCGTTTCGGTTCTACCTCAGTTGTCCGTCACTTATTTGTTGGAGGAAATCTCCGTCGAGAATATTAATGAACGCGGGCTTGGTTGGGCCAATCGGGAAATTTTTGAGAGACTCATTACCAAAGTGAAAGCCAATCTCTATATCGTCGACGGCAATTTAAACTTTACTAATCCCAAGGTTAGAACTTTAATCAAGGGTGATGACAAATGTCTTCCTGTGATGTTGGCCAGTATTATTGCCAAGGTTCACCGTGATAAGTTGCTGACGGCTCTTCACCGGGCGCATCCGGGATATCAGTGGGATCAGAATGCCGGCTACGGCACTGCCCATCACCTTTCGGCTATCCTGGAGAAAGGTCTCTCGCCTCACCATCGTCTCCAATTTGTAGAGACTTATTTCCATAATCACTTTGCCCTTCCATGAAATTATCTTGGCTAATTATTTTGTTTCTCATTTTATTTTCCATTCCTTTTCTCGCTACTCGCCCCAAAAATAATCTTTCCGTTGCTTCTCTCCCTATCTCCTTGAATCTAGGTCTGACTCCCCAAACTTTTGAAACAGTCTCCCTCATTTTTGCGGGAGATGTCATGCTCGGTCGATCGGTCAATACCCGGATTTTGAAGTACCAAGACTTTACCTGGCCCTTTAAAAAGATCTCCTCCCTGCTCTCTGCTGCCGATTTGACTCTGGTTAATCTTGAGTCTCCTTTTCGTACCGGTTGTTCTCCAACCGACACCGGCATGGTCTTTTGTGCCGATCCTCGTTCTCTCGCCGGCTTAACTTTGTCCGGCATCGATATTGTGAATCTGGCTAATAATCATATTAATAATCAAGGTCAGATCGGTATCGACGAAACAGAGAATCTCCTTTCCAAGGCCGGCATTGCCTCGGTTGGTAAAAACATACCCTTCTCCATTACAGTCAAAAATACCAAACTCGCCTTTGTTGGTTTTACGGATATTGCCGCTGGAAACAAAGATATTGCCACCGCTACCCCCGAAAATATCCGGTCTCAGATTTCTTTAGCCAAGCAATCGGCCGATCTGGTCTTTGCTTCGTTTCATTGGGGTAACGAATATAGTCTAAAGTCGCTTCACCAGCAGGAGCTGGCTCATCTGGCTATCGAAGCCGGAGCCGATGCTGTCATCGGGCATCATCCTCATTGGGTTCAGGAGTTTGAAGAGTACCAAGGCAAACCCATTTATTACTCTCTTGGGAATTTAGTTTTCGATCAAATGTGGTCGGAAAAAACCCGCCAAGGTTTAATCGTCAAACTTACCTATTCGGGCCAACAACTGCTTAAACAAGAACGGTTTCCTATCAAAATATTCGACTACGGCCAGCCCACTCTGGAATAATTTGGCATTTGGCGAATTCTCTGCTATATCTTAATTAATATGAAAAATATTACAAAAACCTTCCTCTCGCTATTCACCGTCTTTCTTTTCTTCTTTTTTTTCACCGCCTCCGCTCAGGCCGTCTATTTTGCTTCCGGTGATTCTCTTACACTAGCCAAAGATAAAAAAATCGATGAGACCACTTTCATCGCTGGATCAAACCTTACCATCGACTCTGATATCAATGGAGACTTGCTTTGCGCCGGCAAAGATATCGTCGTTAACGGTAATATAAAAGGGGATATCCTTTGTGCCGGGCAAACGATCAAAATAAATGGTGTCGTTGACGGTAATGTCCGGATCATCGCTCAATCGATCGATTTAACTGGCTTAGTCTCTCGCAATGTTTATGCACTTTCGCAAAGTCTCTCGCTAGCTAAGTTTTCCTCGATCAAAGGAGATCTTCTTTTTGGAGTTCAAAATATCGACCTCCGGGGATCTCTTGGCCGAGATCTGGCCGGTGGTGCTCAGAATCTAAGTCTTTCTGGTTCTTTAGCCAGGAATGCCTTAGTTACGGCTTCAAAAATTGCCCTGGTCGATCCCGGTAAGATTGGGGGCAATCTCGAGTACTATATTGATCAAACCGGCACTACTTCTATTAACCCCAAAAATATCAAGGGGACGGTCATCCCTCATGAAATCACTCGACCTCAGCCGGCCGAGAGAGAGGTCAAAAAGGCTACTTGGCTCTCTCAAGGTTTCGGCCGCCTCTACTGGATTTTATCTTCTTTACTACTTGGCTTTACTTTGCTCTATTTTTTCAAACCCTCGGTGGAGAAGCGAATTCAGATTATCTCGCAAAAACCGGTAGTTACCGCGCTCGTCGGTTTTGCCTCTCTAATACTCACCCCGTTGGTCTGTGGCTTACTACTCATGACTGTTTTTGGAGCTCCATTGGCTTTGGTCTTATTTTTGGAATATCTGGTGGCCATTATCCTGGCCGTCATTGCTCCCATGGTCATGGTTGGGAAATGGGTACTGGGGCTTATCTCTAAGAAACAATCTTTCAAAACCGGATGGTCTTTATTCACCGGCGCCATCTTTATCGGTCTATTCCTGATGGTTCCCGTCTTTGGCCCGCTGGCCAGTTTCCTACTGCTCTGTCTCGGCCTCGGCGCCACTTATCTTGCTTACTTACCGGAGAAGTAAGAGCAAGCTCTTATACTTTTATTGTCGGGGTACTCAGAATTGAACTGAGATCGCGCGCACCCCATGCGCGCATACTGCCGTTTATTCTGAGCATCGTAATTAAGCGAAGCGAATTACGAGCCTGAATTAAGAGGAAGCGCAGGAAGGACTTTTCAATAACGAATGTTATTGAAAGGATGACGAGCAAGCTCTTATACTTTTATTGTCGGGGTACTCAGAATTGAACTGAGATCGCGCGCACCCCATGCGCGCATACTGCCGTTATACTATACCCCGAATCGAACCTAGTTATTTTACCACGACGAGAGGCCTTGCGAAAATAACCCAAATGGATATAATGATTTTAGATTAACAAATACCCGAAGAAAATGCCAAGACCAGCCAAAAAAGCCAAAAAAGAGGAAAAGACTACCGGTTCTCCAATCGACAACAACGCCCGTCTCACGGCCGTCAAGATTGCTATGCAACAAATCACCAAGCAGTTTGGTGAAGGCGCTATTATGCACATGGGTTCGGATAAGGTCTCCGAAAAGATTCCGGTCGTTTCTACCGGCTCCATCAGTCTTGATTTAGCTCTTGGCATCGGCGGTTTTCCTCGGGGTCGAATTATCGAGATCTACGGTCCGGAAGCTTCCGGTAAGACCACTCTGGCCCTTCATGTCATCGCTGAAGCTCAAAGGACCGGTGGTATTGCCGCTTTTATTGATGCCGAACATGCTGTGGATCCTACCCGGGCCAAATCCATCGGGGTAGATCTGGATAGTCTCCTTCTTTCCCAGCCGGACAACGGCGAGCAAGCTCTCGAGATTGCCGAGACCCTTATCCGTTCCGGTGGTGTTGATGTCGTGGTTATCGACTCGGTCGCCGCCCTAGTGCCCAAGGCGGAAATTGAGGGTGAGATGGGAGATGCTTCCATGGGTATGCAAGCAAGGTTGATGAGTCAAGCTCTTCGTAAGATTACCGGTGCTATTTCCAAGAGTAAATGTATCGTCATTTTTACTAATCAGCTTCGGGACAAGATCGGTGTCATGTTCGGCAATCCCGAAGTGACCACTGGCGGTAAAGCCCTCAAGTTCTACGCTTCTATTCGCATCGATATGCGTAAAATCGGCAATATTCAAGAAGGCGATGAAATCATCGGTTCCCGTCATCGTGCCAAAATTGTCAAAAACAAAGTGGCTTCACCTTTCAAAACAGCTGAATTTGATGTTCTTAATGTCGGCGGTATTAGTAAACTGGGAGACCTCCTGGACACTGCCATTGCCTACGGAGTGGTGGAAAAAGCCGGTTCTTTCCTTAAGTACGAGGGCCAAACCCTGGCTCAAGGCCGCGACTCGGCCAAGGCCGCTCTGGCTCAACAGCCGGAAATGATCGAAAGGATTAAAGATCAGGTTATGGAAAAGGTCAATGCCGGAGTCCAGCCAGAAAAGTAAGATTCGCTCTGCTTTATTGCGCTATGCCGCTCGTATTCTTTCGGCCAGGCCATACTTTCGTACCAAGCTCAAAGATAAACTCTTTCAGAGGGCCGAGTCCCAGGGGTTCGAGAACTCCGGGGCTCTCATCGATGAGATTTTGGCTGATCTGGCGGGTAGCGGCTACTTGGACGATCGGTACTTGGCTGAAGCCTACATTCGTCGCCAGCTGGGAAAAGGTTATGGCCCCAAGATTATCGCCCTAAAGCTAAAATATCTGGGTTTAGACCCAGGGCTGGTGACTTCCACCCTCAAAGCCGAGGCCGGTCAGGAGGCAGAAATGGCCTCTATTCGCAAATATTCTGCCAAATTTCCCCGCTTAGACCGTCGAAAGCTCATTTCCAAGCTCTACCAACGAGGCTATTTGAGCCTAACCATTCAAAAAGCATTTGACGGGGACTGGTTGGAAGACTAAAATACAAATACTAATCATGTTAGTCAATCTAAATTACGCAATGTCCGCCCTAAGCCAAAATAAAAAGTTCCCTCTAAGCTCGCTAGCCGGCTGATTTTTTGCGTGTTTCTTTGCCTTCATAGATTAGGTTAATAAAATATTTAACCATGTCTATACTATCCATCTTCAAGTCAGGCCTCTTTAGATCCGCATCTTCGGAAAAATCCAAATCGGAGGTTAAAACCTCTGTCTCCCCTAGAGAACTTCCCGAGCCCATCAAAGCGTCCGCTCCGGTCGCCCCTGTCGCCAATGTTGACACGGCTGCCATTATTGCCGCCGCTACAGCCACCGCTCAGGCCCAAGCTCGAGAGATTATTATTTCAGCCAAAGACGAGGCTTTCAAGGTCAAAGACCAAGCTATCAAGGATGCTCGCATTCAGCTCGAGGATATCGAGGCTAGGGCCAAAGTATTGGCTCAGAAACAGCACGCCATTACTACTTTGGAAGAAGATCTGAAAAAAGAGCGGGCCGCTATCGAACAGACTCAGAAACAAGCCGATGATATGAAAGCCAAAATTTCCGACCAGGCAGATGCCATGGTTGAAAAATTGGAAAAAATTGCTTCTCTAACTACCGAAGAAGCCAAGAAAGAAATTTTGGCTCAAATCGAGAAGAAATCAGCCGGCGAAATCGCCCGCATTGTCAAAGAAACTGAAGAAAAAGCCAAAATTGAGGCCGAAGACTTGGCTCGGGAAATCTTAGTGGAATCTATGAGAGCTGGCGCTACCGACTATGTGGCCGAGTACACTATCTCTACCGTTCCCATCCCGGACGAAGAGACCAAAGGCCGCATTATCGGCAAGGATGGTCGCAATATTCGTATTTTCGAAAAGGTTTCCGGTTGTGATGTTTCTATGGACGATGCTCCGGATGAGGTCAAGCTTAGTAGTTTCGACCCTGTCCGTCGTGAGATTGCCCGTCTCACTCTAATTCACCTAATCAAAGACGGCCGTATTCACCCTGCTCGTATCGAAGAGTACTTTGAAAGATCAAAGCGAGATGTCGAACAAATAATGTTTCAGGAAGGTCAAAAACTCTGTCACGCCGTCGGTGTTTACAATATGAATAGAGATATTATTCAAGTTCTGGGTCGCTTCAAGTTCCGGACTTCTTATGGTCAGAACATGATTAGCCATACCTTGGAAGAAACCAGAATCGGAATCCGTATTGCCGGTGAAGTTGGGGCCAATATCGATACCGTCCGCATGGGTTGTCTCTTACACGACATTGGTAAGGTTTTGGAAGGTGAAGGAAATCATGTTGAGCTGGGTGTCCAGTTCCTCAAAAAGTTTAACATTGCCCAAAATATTATCGACTGTGTCGCCCAACATCACGAGGATGAAGAATTTAGTTCCAACGAAGCCGTTTTGGTTTATATTGCCGATGCCATCTCCGGAAGTCGTCCCGGTGCCCGTCATGAAAATACCGAAGAGTACGGTAAGCGCATTAGGCAGTTGGAAGAAGTGGCTCGCAAACACCCGGAAGTCGATGATGCTTACGCTATCTCGGCCGGCCGTGAAATCAGAGTTATTGTCAATCCTAGTAAAGCCGGTGACGATCAGCTTATCATCTTGGCTCAGGCCATCCGTGACGAGATTCGTGACACGATGACCTTCCCTGGTAGTGTTAAGGTGAATGTTATCCGCGAAACTAGAGCTTCGGAAATTGCCCACTAGTTACTTGCAAGTAGCACAATTGGGTGGTAACATCAGCTAAATTATTAATAGGCTTGCCCAAAAGGTTTAAATAAAATGACCAAACAAACCCTCATCAATATTGTCAGCAAGAAAGTCCACTTGACCAAGAAAGCTGTCAAGGAAACTATCGATGCCTTCTTCGCCGAATCCATCACCGCTCTGAACAAAGGTGAAAAAGTTGTTGTCTCCGGTTTTGGCACTTTTTATGTTGGTAAAGTGGATGACAAACAAGTTGTTCCTTTTGGTAACGAATCAAAACGCCAAGTTGTTAAAGGACACAAAGTGGTTAACTTCCATGTCGGCAAGCCTTTGAAGAAAAAGATTGCCTAAAGTGTCTCAAGTTTTTATCAAAACCTTTGGCTGTCAAGCCAACAAGTCGGACTCCGAAAGACTTTTAGGAGATTATGTGGCTCGTGGTTATACCGAGACCTTAGACTGGCATCAGGCCGATGAAATAGTCATCAATACCTGTTCGGTTCGTCAGTCAGCCGAGGATCGAGTCACCGGTTTTATTTTGAATATCGATAAATATTTTTTGGGTAAGCCAAAGCCAAAAATAATCCTCACCGGTTGTATGCTTCATTTCAACGAAAAGGAAATCAAGCAACTACTCCCCCAAATCGATGAAATTCTTCCTATTAGTGAGGTCGGTTTCAATCAAAAAGCTATTAGAAAAGATAAAGACAAAGCTTTCGTCACTATTTCCACCGGCTGTAATTCTTTCTGTACTTTTTGTATTGTGCCCTTCTCCAGAGGGCGAGAAAAGTCGCGGCCAATGGCTGATGTGGTTAATGAGATTCAAGGGTTAGCCAACGAAGGTTATTCCGAGGTCACTTTAATCGGTCAAAATGTCAATTCATGGGGACTTGAGAAAGTAGGGGTTGCTCTGCGAAAGCTTTTCATGGACAAGGAAAATTTTACCAGTGATATTATTCCCACCAATCAATCCCAATATTTCAAGCCAGAGGATACCCCTCCTTTTGTCACTCTGCTTCGAGAAATTAGTAAAATTGATGGTATCCGGAAGATAAGTTTCTTCACTAGTAATCCTTGGGATTTTTGGAACGAACTGGTTGATGAAATTGCTGTCAATCCTAAGATTGATCGCTTCATTCATTTACCGGTGCAGTCCGGCAGCAACCGGATTTTAAAATTAATGAATAGGGGATATACCAGAGAGTCTTATCTCACTTTAATTAATCAAATTAAAACTAAGGTCCCGGATGCCGTTATCGGCACCGATATTATTGTCGGCTTTCCTGGTGAAACCGATGAGGACTTTGCCGAGACACTTGACCTCGTGAAGCAGGTCGGGTTCAAAGTGGCTTTTGTCGCTCGTTACTCCCCCCGACCGGGTACGGCTACCTCCCGACTTTATCCCGACGATGTCCCGGCCAAGGTCAAAAAAGAACGGTGGGAAATTCTCGATCAAATCGCGAACAAAGATAATCTTAAGTCACGCCCCATCGTGCCTTAGCAAAATGACTAACCATAATCAAAATATCCTCGTCATCTGTGGACCCACTGCTTCCGGCAAAACTTCACTGGCTTTAAAAATTGCCGGCTTGCTACCTCGATGTAATCTTCTCTCGGTCGATTCCCGCCAAATTTATCAAGACTTAGACCTTATTACCGGTAAAGATATCCCCGCAGACCTTTCCCCAAACATAAAGCTCTACGGTCTCAATCTTGTTTCACCTAATCAAATTTTTAATGTTTCTGATTTTAGAAAATATTCCCAAAAAGTTATTGCCGACTCCCTTGCTCAAAAAATTCCCCTCATTATTGTTGGTGGTACCGGACTCTATCTCCAAGCGATTACTTCAAACCTTCTGACCGTCCATATTCCTCCCAATTCGGTGTTACGAAACGAGTTGGAAAAACTTGATCTTCAGGCTCTCAAAAAAAGGTTGCGGGAGTTAAACCCCGTCAAATTTGATTCTCTAAATAACTCAGATGTCAATAATCCGCGTCGTCTCATCCGGGCTATCGAGATCGCTTCTTCAAGTCAGTCACCGTCAGCGAATTTTACAGAAATCCCTACTCACTCGTTTGCCTGGATTGGCCTTTCCCAAGACAAAGCGCTTCAAAAGGAATATATCCAGAAAAGAGTTTTGGATCGTCTCGAGGAAGGGGCAATTCAAGAAGTTCAATCTTTGCTAAAAAATTATCAAAACCGTAAATTGCCCATTTTTTCAAGTTTAGGTGTCAAACAAATACTGGAATTTCTGGACCAAAAAATTACCAAGGAAGAGTTGGTTAATCTTTGGACTTTGGCTGAAAATGCTTACGCACGGCGGCAAATGGTTTGGTTTAAAAAACAGCCTGATATTATTTGGTATGATAGAAGTAAGATAAATCAGTTATTAGTGGAAAAATTGGCAAAAGTAATAACCAAAAATGATTAAAAAAAGACACATCACTTTCGATATTTCGGTCGGCAGTATTTTTTGGATTCTCTTTTCCCTAGCCACCGTTTTTATGCTCATTAAGCTTGCCAATGTCATTGTCCTTCTATTTATTTCTATTCTCATCACTCTGGCCGTCTGTCCTTTAGTGGATTACTTGGCCAAATTCAAAATTAATCGTTCCCTGTCTTCCATGGTCATTCTCTTGACTATTTTTAGTACGATCATCTATGCCGTCGTTTCTCTGGCCGCTCCACTGCTTGATCAGACTCAGCTTTTTATCCAGAACTTGCCTGGTATCATCGATACCGTCAGTCCCATTAAAATCGTCGATGGCTCCTTTAACGCTCAGTTTGCCACCGTTCCGGGCAAAGTTATTACTTTCGCTCTGGACACCTTCTCAGCCTTTGTTACGGCTTTTACGGTGATTGTGATGAGCTTTTACATGATTCAGGATATGCATAATCTCAAAGGTTATTTATTGTTTTGGTTTGGCGACAAGGGCCATCGTTATCATGAAATCGCCGAGAAACTCGAAGTCCAGATTGGTTACTGGGTCCGCGGAGAGTTACTCCTAATGCTTTTAGTTGGTTTACTAAGCTACCTAGGCTACCTCATTATCGGCATTCCTTTTGCTATTCCTCTGGCTTTCATCGCTGGTATGTTGGAACTCATTCCCAATATTGGACCTACAGTTGCCACCGTCCCCGCTGTCTTAGTCGGTTTTTCTATCTCCAGGAATCACGGCATTGCCGCCTTAATCGTCTCCATCATTGTTCAGCAATTGGAAAATAATTTGATCGTCCCCAAGGTCATGCAAAAGGTGGCCGGTCTAAATCCGATTGTCACTATCGTGGCCATTATGATCGGTTTTAGTCTTGGTGGTCCATTACTCGCCATTCTTGCTCTCCCGACGGTTCTTACAGTCCGCGTTATTTTGGCTCACTTGAGTCTCAACAAAGACACTACCATCCCGGAGATCGATTAATCTTGGCTAGCGTTCCTCATTACCGAAGGAAACCAAATCATCGTCTCCAATCCCTAAACCGTCGGTATCGGTCTTACCTCGCATAAAAGCCTTTTCATATGCGGTTAAATCCTGGGCTTTATATTCTCTCGTTCTTTTTCTAGATCTTTCTAAAAACTGATTCCATTTATCGGTTACTTCAAATTGTTTTAGGTCGGGTTTAAACCCAATCAAAGAGATTTTTTTAGGTCGGTTATCACCCGGCACTCTCTCGATTTCCATTCCGGTCGGGATTCGAAATTGCCACCCCATTTCGCGGTCAACTTGTTTAATTAGTTTCCGCGCTTTCCACCTGACCACTTCGATGGGGAAGCGCACCTCACTATCAAAATCAAAATAGGCATTTTCCTGATGAGTTCTTTCCAGAGTGTCAAATATATCTTTCTCTTCCGGTCTGGTTTGGCCCATTTGTTGCAGTAGATAAAACGATCTCTGTAAATATTCCGCGAAGTTTTCTTTTTTAGACCATCGTTTGGCCAGAAAAATCACATTTGTGCCCAAATCAAATCTGGAATTCAGAGGAATATAGTCGAAAGAAAGGGCCTTTCCTTCCACTACGGCTTTTATGAGTCTCATTAAACCCCTTGGTTTGGCCAGACTCTCTCCTTGAATCGTCATTTTATCGAAGCCGTAGATCGCTTTGTTGGCGACATACTCATTTTCGATTCTGGTGTGTCCGGTAATTGCCGTCGTCATCGCTTCCTGAGAAAAGTACAAACCTTCGGCCCCCAAACAAACTTGATTTTGGGTTGTGTCTCTACCGGCACAATAGCGGGGAAAATTTAGATTGTCCTCGCCCATCTGTTCGATACCGTCGGCGTCGACACCGATACTGATCGCCGCTTTTTTATTCTTCTTTTTATTGGCTACAATCGCATCAAAATCATTCCAGGGAAACTCACTCTCTTGCATTGATAGGGGAGCCTTGGCCACGATATCCAAAACCGCCCGCGCCGGACCTCCCTTGTGCCAAACTTTGCGATTGACCGGCAAGGGAATCTTTAACCAATTATCGTTCGTTGGATGTTTTACCTTGAGGATAATACAGTCTTCCCCATTAATATTTTCATACTCTGTTTGAAATCGATCCGGTTGATTCCTCACCATTTCTTTTAGGGGCAGAAAAAGCGTTTTTACCGGAAATTCTTTTTGCTCAAAACGGCTCGCAATTTCCATGGAAAAATTCATGATTAAGTGATCGGCCAACGAGGCAAAATCATCTCTACCGCTGGGGGTCAATTTGCTCGCTATTCGCAGTTGATCCTTCAAATACTCAATTTGAGTCCCAAAATATTCCCTAAGATCAGGGTCCGGGTACTTCTCCAGCTGTTGTTTAAAATCGATCAGTAGTCTGGCCGTAGACCACCACCAAGTCTCCGGTTCGGACTCCATTAGTTGCGGGAACTCGGCTATTTGATGTCTGACAAACTCGCGTGATTGTAAAAGTTGTTCTGCGTTGGGCATGTCTGCCCATTTTAACACCCCTTGCGGGGGTCCCTAGGTCATAGTAAGCCGGATTCTGTCTAGGAGGAATATCTATCTAATGCTCGAGACTTTAGGGGCAGAAAAGGCACCTTAATCCCAATTCGTCGATTGCAGCGGGGCGGGTTACCACTCCTCCAGGATTGCTCCTAGCGGATCTCCACCTAGTGGTGGAGCGTTTCACCTTTAGTCGTCTCTGTGGCCCTATCGCGCCCCGGTAGTTGCCTACCGGAGGACTGGGTTTCCCCAGCCACCCTGCCTTTTAGCTGTCCGGACTTTCCTCCCCATCTTGCGATGAGGCATTCCTCACCAGCACCTAGGGACCTCTAATCTTACCACAAAATCCCCAAAAAAGCCCCATAGTATATACATTTGACATATCGCCCGGGAAGGTTATGATATAGATATATGCAAACAAATGTGGTTTACTCGTTCGAAAACTCCCTTTCCTTGGCCGCTAATCAATTCTTGGTTGGCATCATTAGTTTTCTCCCCAGTGTTTTAGGGGCTCTGGTTTTGTTTCTCATTGGCTGGATTATCGCCGACTGGCTCAAGACTCTCACCACCAAGATCGTTAACTTGACCAAGCTTGGCAGTCTCTTCAAAAATCCGGCTATTACCGACTTCCTAAAAAATGCCCAGGTTTCGCAAAAGTTTGAAGTTATTGTCGGGGAGATCGTGAAATGGTTGGTCATCGCCCTCTTTTTTGTGGCCAGTATCAATATTTTAGGGATTGCCTCCATTAGCTCTTTCCTAAATACAATCATCGCCGGCATTCCCACTCTCATCGCCGCCATCATCACTCTGGCTATCGGTGTCGTTGTCGCGGGCTTCTTGGAGAAAATGGTCAAAGGCTCTCTCGGTTCTACCGATCCTTCGATGTCGAGACTCGTGGGTAAGGTCGCCAGCTACGCCGTCATGACCTTCTTCGTACTCGCCGCCCTCTCTCAGCTCGGTATTGCCAGTTTCTTTATCAACACTGTCTTTGTTGGCTTTATCTTTGCTATTGCTTTAGCTCTCGGTATCGGGCTAGGTCTTGGCTCCAAAGACTTGATTCAGACCCTTCTCGAGAAGTGGTACAAGAAGATCGAGAAATAGTGGTCAGGTAAAATAAATCATGGTCGAAACTGACGGGCGTCGAGAAACTAACATTCAGTACACCGCCGAATTTGTGGTCGACCAAACAGATTTACTGAGAAGATTTCCTCCGAAACACCCCAAAATATACGCCGATCACTCAACTAACATATATAAGCCATCAAGTCTGGCTAATCTTGAAATCGGCCATAACACTCAGCTAAAAATTTTAGCGCGAGTTTATGATGAGAAGGGCGACGCCCTCTTAGTCGAAAATCCAAAATCAAACAATGAGCATCCTCATATCACTTTATCTTGCGTCGAAGGTGTCAGACCTGTTTACTCAAACGAAATGATTAAAGAAGCCGTTAAGGAAGGTTCGATTGAGTATTTTTTAGAACCACAATTTGTCGAGGTTATTGAGGGCTATTCTGATGGTAAAAATACCATCATTGGCCACCAGGGGTAATATCCCACCAAAAAACCCAAGGTCGATTGCTCTCTCTTGGGCTCATGGTCGAACCAATTACTTGGCGCCGATTTTAAACATCTTAGTTCCGCATGTTGGACAAACAGCTTTGACGGCTGGTTTACCATTTTTCATGGTTACTCTCTCGAAATCAGCCACTTCTTTTTTGGCTCTACATTTTACACAATAGATCTGCATTTACTTGTTTCACCCCCTTTCCTTTTTTTAGTGCCTGGATAAATAATTCCAAATAGCTAACTCCAAGGCTAGGACAAGCATAGTCAGGAGCAGAGTCTTTGTCAAGTCTGCCTTAAAAGATTTGTTTTCATCGACTCCCACTTCCGGTGCCATTTTTTTTGGTCCGGTCTTCAACCATTCGTCTTTAATGACAAAGCCTTGCGCCTCTTGCCTCTTTGAGGTCATGATTTTGGCTTTTTTGGTCCTTCTAGGTTTAGGCATTTTTTATAGTAAAATTATATTAATTATGGATCTTACCAACATTTTTTTTGCGATTTCCGGCCTCTGGCTATTGATTATAACCATAATCCTTCTACGCACCCTTTCACATTATAATCATCTGACCGCCGATGTCTCTAAGAAAGATCTGGTCTCGGCTCTAAACCATCTAATTTCCGTCTCCAGCCAAAACACCGATGACCTAAAATCTCTCACCGCCAAGTTTGAAAAAGATTGTTTGGCCGATAAAAGTCATTTTCAGCGGCTTGGTTTCCGCCGCTATAATCCTTTCACCGACACTGGAGGGGATCAGAGCTTTTCGGCCGCTTTTTTAGATGATAATGGTAACGGTATTATGATAAGCTCTTTACATAGTCGAGAAAATACCCGTCTCTACGCTAAGAAAGTTGAAAAGGGTAAGGTCCTCACTCAGGCTCTCAGTAAAGAAGAGCAAGAAGTTATTAACGAGGCGTTAAAATAATAAACAACTCATGCAATTCACTCCCAAAGTCATTATTTCTCTCGTTATCACTTTCTTCCTTTCTGCCGGTCTTGCTTATGCCATCGTTCCTTCCGGTGGTGGCAGTTTGATCTCTCCTACCGCTACCGTTGACGCCGAGAAAAAAGGTGCCGGCTTCGCCCAGTTTGCGGCCGAGCCCAAAACCGAGGTCTGTCCTATCAATGGCAAACTTTATACCAAGTCAGAGAAAGCTCTATGGGAGGCTCGCCGGCCGATCTTGACCATGATTGAAAATGATATTCATGCTCGTCCACAGTCCGGACTTTCTTACGCCGATGTTGTTTATGAAGCGGTTGCCGAAGGCGGCATCACCCGCTTTATGGGTGTCTTTTACTGTGGTGCCCAAGGAAGCACTGCCAAGGTTGGCCCGGTCCGTAGCGCGCGCATTTATTTTGTGAATATTGCCGCCGAGTATAACACTCCGGTCTATATGCATGTCGGTGGCGGCAACTGCAGTCGTGATGAAGCCAGTGGTCAATGTACCTCCAACAAAAAAGCCTTTGCCTTGGAAGAACTTGCCAAACTCGGTTGGCGTAAATCCGGCGGAAATGACTTTGATACCACAGGCGACACCGGTGCTCCGGTACTTTACCGTGACTACAATCGACTAGGCGCTACCGTAACTCTGGATACCGAACATACCATGGTAGGTTCTTTGCCGGCCGCCTGGCGCCAAGCAGACAAACGAGGCTATAGTAATCTCATGCCGGACGGTAAAACTTGGCTGACCGGATTCAAGCCTTGGAAAAATGGCACCGTCGAACTGGCCGGTGCTGCCGCTTCAGACATTAAATACGATTACTGGACCAATTACAAAGATTTTGCCGTCGAATGGAAGTATGACCCGGCGACCAAAGAATATTTAAGGATTCAAGGTTCCGGTCCCCAAATTGATCTGGAAACAGGCAAACAAATTAGTTCTCCCAATGTTCTCATCCAATTCGCCAAAGAGGAAGGTCCTTTAGATGATCACAAGCACATGTTCTACACTGTCATCGGAGACGGTACTGGGTACTACTTTAACGGCGGCCAAGCAATCCAAATTAAGTGGAAAAAAGCTACTCAAACCGGTAGAACAATTTATACCGATTTAACCGGTAAGGAAATTACCTTCACTCCCGGCGCAATTTGGATAAGTATTTTACCCATTGGCAACAAAGTCGTATACAATTAAGGTAGAGGCCTGCCCTTCTTTATGGCCAAACTATCGGATCTAATTATTTCCAAAGTAAGAGTTAAGCTCTTAAAAATATTTCTTTCCCAAACGAAAGAAATGTTTTTCGTGCGGCAGTTGACCCGTATTACCAAAGAAGAAATCAACGCCATTCGTCGTGAGCTGGATCACCTCCAAAAAGCCGGTCTCTTAACCAGTGAAAAACGCGGCAACCGTCTTTACTACTCCGTTAAAACCAGCTTCCCTCTCTATCCCGAGTTATCGAATCTGGTTTTAAAATCCACCGGTTTTGGGCGTTTGATTATCAAAAGCCGCAGCAAATTAGGTTTTGTAAAATTCGCCTTTGCTTCTCAAAAATTGGCACGGGGATTACCGCGTGACGAGGAAGAAGTTGATTTGATGATTATTGGCAAAACGATCATGCCCCAGATTGCTCTTTTGGTCAAACAAATCGAAAAAATGTTGAACACCGAGCTCAATTATTCTTGTATGACCGAAGAGGAGTTTGCCTATCGAAAGTCTCACAAGGACCCTTTTATCGTCAAAGTTCTACTCCAGTCCCGCCTCACATTAATTGGTGACGAAATTCAATTACTTAGTTAATGTCTATCCAAAAAATTCTCAAAGTTGGCAACTCCTTAGGGGTAACCCTTCCCTCCAACTTCGTCAAAAATTTGTCACTCAAACCCGGAGACTCAGTGGAGGTGACTCAGGATGTAGGCAACTCCCTCAACTTTACTTTTATTGATAGCCATCAGCTCAGTCTCGGCCTCAATCAGCCTAAAAAAACTACCAAAAAACAGATATAATTCCTTGATGAATCTTTCCAAGCCGCAAAAGGTATCCCTGGCCATTCTTTTTTTGACAATCGTTTCTTTGTATATTGTTTTACCCGCCAAGATCGGTAACTTCTCTGTTCCAAGACTCAATTATCAGCTGGGCAAGATGGATTTTTCCAAGGAAATCGAGCTCAAGCAAGGTCTGGATATAAAAGGTGGTCTTCAAGTCGTTTTGAAAGCCGACATGAAAGCCATTCCCACTTCAGATCACACCTCCGCCCTGGAATCTCTCAAAAATGTCATTGGTCGTCGTATTGACCTCTTTGGCGTTTCCGAATCCGGCATCAAAACAGCCGTCAGTGGCTCGGACTACCGTCTAATTTTGGAACTACCCGGAGTCACCGATGCCGAACAAGCGCTTTCTTTAATCGGTCAAACCGCCCAAATGTCGTTTGCCCTTCCGGTTTATAAGCCCGGTAAGACGGCCACCGATGCGGCTACTCTATCCGACTTCAAGCCAACGGATCTCACTGGGGCCGATTTACAAAGAGCCAGCGTTTCGTTTGAGTCTCAAGATCGCTCCCCGGCGGTTTCCCTCACTTTTAAAG
>JAHFKQ010000010.1:0-2102 GCA_023245265.1 Candidatus Collierbacteria bacterium | reverse complement strand
CATTCTTCTGGATGGCTATCCCCTCACCATGCCTACGGTTCAGACTGAAATTATCGATGGCAATGCTATCATCACCGGTAAATTTACGACCGAAGAAGCCAAAGCTCTTTCGGTCCAACTCAACGCAGGTGCTCTTCCGGTGCCGGTTTCCATTCTCAGTCAGAAAAATATTCCCGCTACCCTCGGCGCCGACTCGATCAAAAAAAGTCTTACCGCCGGTGCTATCGGACTCTCGATGGTTATCTTTTTTATGATTGCCTACTACGGTCGTATGGGCGTCATCGCTTCCATCGGCTTACTTTTGTATGGTCTCTTTACTTTAGCCCTTTATAAATTAATTCCGGTGGTCTTAAGTCTCCCTGGTATTGCCGGGTTTCTCTTGTCTGTCGGTATGGCTGTGGATAGTAATATTCTCGTTTTTGAAAGATACAAAGAAGAGATTCGCGCCGGTCGCGACTGGCGCGTGGGTCTTGAGCTTGCCTTTGGTCGGGCCTGGGACTCAATCAAAGATGCCAATACCGCCACCATCATTACCGGCTTGATTCTTTTTAATCCTTTGGAATGGCAATTTCTCAACACCTCCGGTTCTGTCCGTGGTTTTGCCTTGACACTCATTCTCGGCATTTTCATCTCCCTCTTCACCGGCATTATTGTTACCAGAAATCTCTTGAGAATTTTTTTCAAGGGTAAAACTACTCCCAAACTATGAACTGGATGAAGCACCTCTCCCTCTACTTTATTCTTTCGGCCTTAGTCATTTTTCCGGGCATCTATTCTTTACTTCGTTTTGGTTTCAAACCCTCCATCGAGTTTACCGGTGGTTCGCGTTTGACGATTGTCTCAGTCAAAGCCACCCCCGAGGCGATTTTGACTTCTTTCAAGGATTATGCCCCTCTCTTGGAAAGCTCGGATCAAACATCTGTGACCTTAAAAACCAAAGAAATCTCCCAAGAAAATGCTCAGAAAATTCTCGACACCCTCAAAAAGACCAACCCCGAAATCAAACTAACCGATTTCGAAACTATCGGTCCGGCTTTGGGTCAGGAAACTATCAAGAAAACTATCAACGCCCTTATCATTGCCTCCCTCCTGCTGTTAGCCTACATCAGCTTTGCTTTCAAACAGCTTAAATATGGCTTATGTGCCGTTCTGGCTATGTTTCACGATACTATCGTCCTTCTCGGTTCATTTTCGCTTTTAGGTCATTTCCTGGGGGTAGAAATCGACCTCCTTTTTGTGACGGCCGTTTTAACGATCCTCTCCTTCTCCGTGCATGACACCATTGTTGTCTACGATCGCATTCGCGAGCTTTCTCATAAACACAAAAATATCGCTTATGTCACCCTCATTAACCAAGCTGTCACCGAAACTATGGCCAGGTCTCTTAATAACTCTCTGACAATTATCTTTATGCTTTTTGCCATGTTCCTCATCGGTGGTGAAACCACTCGCTATTTCTCACTTGCCCTACTTATTGGAACCGTCACCGGCACTTACTCCAGTACTTTTACCGCCGCCCCCTTATTGGTCGTCTGGGACAAGTATTTCGGTCATCAGAAATAGCCGACGCTCGTATTATCCCCAGGAGGATTTTTTAAGACTTTACTTAAAGTATATAATTCATCTATGAAGGCCGAACAGGTTTCCGTTCCCGAAAAAGACTCCGAAGCAGAAGAAAAATTGGCTCACGAAAGAGCCGAAGATGAAGGCATGGTCCAGCGTGAGTGGACCGATGAAGAGCTAGCCGAAATTCTCGCCAACGATTTAATTAGTGGCAGTACACCCGGTTAAATTCAAAAGACCAAGCCCTAATTTTTGAGCCACAAAATCTGCGTGTCCATAATCAAGGATCACGACATCTGGTTTGTTTTCTTTCACAAATGCCAGAAAAAATGGGTCTCTATTTCGTGAAACAATCTCTTGGTATTCACAGAAAAAGGCAGAAGGACTTTCTAGATACAATTTCCTCAATTCTTCTGCGGCGCTATCAATCAACTCCTCTGAATCACCGGTCAAAATGATTCCACCTCCCATCATCACCCTCTGGGCTACTGCTTCAAAAAATTCACAAAAATCTTTGTTACTTTTTATATATTTTTCTG
>JAHFKQ010000051.1 GCA_023245265.1 Candidatus Collierbacteria bacterium | reverse complement strand
ACGAAGGTAAGAACGGTATCCTTTCTCAAACATACGTTGATTTAATTATTTCTCAAAGACCAGACTTCTTTCTCTTTGAAAATGTCAAAGGTCTCTGGCGCACAAAGAGGCACAGAGAATTTTACGAGAAGTTGAAAACCCAGCTTTCTGAAGTCGGATATATGTTTACCGAGCGTCTTATAAACGCGATTGAATATGGGGCTCCACAGGATCGAGAACGTATCATACTGATCGGCTTCAAAAAGGGCTTGTTAAAGAGCAAAAGACCAAATGTTTTGATTGACTTCCCATGGTCAAAATTTTTGAAATTTAACAAAAAAGATGTATTTGAGCGGCCATGGACAGAGACTGAGAACTTCAAGGCTGGCTCCCGTCGTCCAATCCCAGAAGGCGTTATAGAAAAGCTCACTGTTGAACATTGGTTTAATAAAAATGATGTAGAAAATCATCCTAACTCACAGCACTTTTTTCATCCCAGAGCGGCATTGCCACGTTTCCAATCAATTGCAGAAGGTGATGATTCGAGAAAGTCTTTTAAGAGACTTCATCGTTGGAGATATTCACCAACCGCCGCTTATGGAAACAACGAGGTCCATTTGCATCCATACAAACCACGTCGACTTAGTGTAGCAGAAGTATTGGCCATCCAATCACTTCCTAAGTCTTTTGCCTTACCTAATGATATGTCACTTTCAAACCAATTTAAGGCGGTAGGAAACGGTGTCCCATTCCTTGCGGCCGAGGCGATTGCAAGGTCATTAAAAGAATTTATAAATTCAAAATTATGAGAAGATTAACTGCTTACGATATTGTTAAAGCTATCGCTCTTTTACCAAAAGACAGAGCATACCACTATGTAAATCCACGCACTCGCGGACAAATACACATTATTCGTGTTGATACACCTGAGGGGCCGATCATGATTAAGAGATATAACCCAGTTGCTGGAGAAACTCTTGAGCAAGCAAAAGAGGAATCCATATCGACCGAGATGATCTGGAGGATTGCTAATGGGTTTAGAGCCGGACAACCGATCAACCTAGACCGTATTTTGGGTGGCAGTTATAATACCCGATCCGTTTTTGAGTCACTGATCGCCCACACTTCCGAGTTTTACTTTTGCTATCCGGGACGGATTGAGGATGTTGCTGGTACGACTCAAATCAAGCACGGCCATAAACATATTGTTTGGTTTCCTGAAAATCCTCATCGTTTTGGAGTATTAGAAGAAACAAAAACTGACATCGTGATTTCCGAGGTTCCAAACCTTGATGTTTTCTACGATGCTCTTGTGGTCCCTGATGAACTTGCTGAAATTGGTATTGATATCGATTTACAACGCAGACACGCTCAAATGCAGGTAGCGTTGATTATGATCGGGATTGAGCTAGGTTTTCGTACTTGGATAGCTCAGAATGATAAGGGGATTATTTACAAAAACAAAAAACTCGGTGAGTTGGACGGGGTGATTGTTAATCTTGGGAATGAAAAATTAGTATCAAATTTTCCTGATGCAGTAAAGGCCGCCAGTTTGATTGATTGTGTTTGGTTCAAAAATGGTCGTCTTATGCCTGCCGTCATTGAAGTGGAGCACACTACTGGGGTTACGAGTGGTCTTACTAGGATGAAGGGATTTCAAGATTCATTACCTCCATTTCCAACGAGATATGTAATTGTCGCCCCAGATGAAGATAGAGATAAAGTGGTTAAAGAAGCGAATCGAGATCAATTTCGATCTCTCAACACTAGATTTTTCCCTTATTCTTCCGTCGAAGAATTATATGGTTTGTGCCAAAGAAGGAGACTGCAAGGTGTTACAGAGGAATTTTTAGATACCTTTATGGAACCAGTGGTCGAAGGGTTACAGCAAACATAAATTTTAATGTGGTATCGTAATGGGTTAAATAGTTAAAGACCATGAATACAAACGTCGAACAAAATTTGATTTACAACATCATTTGAAATTACTATGAACCAAGATAAAGAAGTAACCCAAACTACATTTGCTGAAGACCTTAAGGAGTGCATGAGATCGAACAATTTAAGGTTGGATAAAATCAACAAGTTAATTTCTTTAGCGCGTAAAACTCCAGAGAATGATGAGGGCCAGAAGGAAAGAGAAATGCTTATCAAGCAAGCTAAAAATTATCTTAAATTGGTAGACAAGAAAACACTAGAATTTGAAGCCAAACATGGGGAGAAGTTAGAGAAATTAGAACAATATTTGAAAACGAAGGGAGTGAGGTAGATAAAACAACACCATGACGATAAAGAAATCTATGACCTTGCTTCTCTACTTAGGCCTAATAATAGCCGCTTTAGTGGTTGATTGGCTTATTTGGTTAGTGGTTAATTCGGGAACAAAACCTTTTGTCTTTAATAATAATTGCCCCGTCTTTCTAACCTACTCTCAACATGGGACCATTAACCTCCCCACAGGAACAATCTTTGGCTATACGAGCAAAGCAAATGAAAAGGTCTACGATATTATCAAAGACAGCACGGCGATAATGTCCAACGCCTTGAGAGAAGATTTTAATCGAGACGTTAAATGTTTTAAGACAGAGGAAGAAGCAATAACCGCGGGCCACAGTAAGATAAAGCCCATGATCGATCTTTCCTTAAACAACGAGACAGATAGTGAAAATTAACCATGCTTTCGCTTGAAAAATGTCGGGAACTTTTAGAAGACGAGGGTGGAGATAAGTATTCTGACGAAAGAATTGCAGAAATTCGAGCCTCTTTATACGGTCTAATAGAAATGGTCCTAGATGATTATATTGAAAAGAAAGTTAGCAAATAGATAAAGTATGCGAGATATCAGAGATTTATTGAAATATCGGTCATTTGAAGAGTGGGTCAATCTACTTGGCCGAGCGATTGAGATTTCAAAGAGTAATCCTGATGCAAACTGGGGGACCTTTCAAGACGAACTTGGGGTTGGTGCTGAAGGTGGTTGCATAATACAAGATTGGCTCGCTGATAGTCATTCCTTAAAGCCACGCCTATCAAATCATTGGATAAAGCGCGCCCGTGTTTACGTTCTTAATAACCAGCATCCATCTTTGGCCGAGATGACTGATCGCTTGAATCTTGGTTATCAGACTGCTTTGAAAATAGTGGTTGAACTTGGCAAAAAGAAGGTCATTAAAATCAGGCCCGATTTCACTTTTGAAAAATCCAAGACATCTTCCGAAGAAGACCTAATTAAGCAAATGAAGCAAGTGGCAAAAAGATATCGAGGACGATGCGAACCGGAACTTTTAATGAGGAGCCTTTATGTTGATGAGGGCACTGCTAAACGGTTGTCAGAGTATGGGGCAAGAAAATTAGGCTTACGTCCAAAGAGGTGGCGGGATTAGGGAGCAAGTTTGCTATACTCTAGTCGGAGTAGTGAGAGTTGGTGTTTTCTGGCTTTTGCCAGAAACGGGGGTTGTGAATTAAGTCCGTCATCCGCCATAGTGCGGTGGATTGTCCGCAAGGACGAAGGTAGCGGTTAAAAGCGACAACTGGTCTTATGGACACACCAAGGGCCCAGCCGAGCAAAATAGGAGCAAAATTGAGGGCTAGGAAGCGAACAAGGGCCTAGACCGGCGACGAA
This sequence comes from Candidatus Collierbacteria bacterium, assembly GCA_023245265.1. Lineage (GTDB taxonomy): Bacteria > Patescibacteriota > Microgenomatia > UBA1400 > MFAQ01 > UBA10133. The sequence goes on along the minus strand of JAHFKQ010000051.1, from coordinate 1,526 downwards.
ATCCGTTCTTCCCTCCAGTAGTTTGCTACTCCCACAAAGAACTCCCCCGCCGATTGGCGAATGGGGAGTTTTTTGTTTTTATCAGATAGGTTTTTGCTGAACTTTATCAAACTCAAAAAGTTCGGAGTTTCTTATCAAAATAGTCCTATTTGTGGTATAGGAAAGACCCTTGTTCGGTTGAGCCTCAAAGCCTAAATAAACACAGCTTACTCTCCGAGATCGTACTTCTTTTATGGCTGGTTGCAAATCAGAATCAGAGCTTGCGAGAATGATTTCTTTAACTTTTTTATCACAAGCCAAACTGACCATATCAACAGCAATTTTTACATCAACGCCCTTTTCTTTGAAAACAAGGATTGGCTTACCACCTCGTCCATCCTCCATCTGCCCCCGAACTCGACCACTCAATACCACCTCGAAGCTTTGTGATTCGAGATGGGTTTTAAGTAACCGCTGTTCTTCGATGAGTTCTTTTGATTTTTTCTCGCTCCCCTCATGTTCTTTAATTCGAGCAAAATAAAAAACCTTCCGATTTATTACCATACCCTGAAGTATCTTGTTAAAGAGACCCTTGAAATCATACTGATGCCATATCGGTTTCCCTTTTCCCGCTTCCTTGAAAACAGTTTTGATTTTACCTTTTAGATTTTCGCCATCGATAAGAAAAACAGTATCCATTTGAAGCCTATTTTAACATTAAAGAACACAAAACCCCAGCGGACCTTGCGGCTAGCTGGGGCGTGTATAGACCTAATATACTCCTAGCCCATCAGAAGTCAAATCAAACTGGGGATTAGCTTTAAAACCTTATCTTCGAAGACCGTGGGAGATTAACGACAAATTCAAAAGGAATCAGCATCGGACTATGTCTATTTGTGTTCAGACCATGCCGATTGAGAGAGACATAATAAAAAGGTGTTAGGTTCTAGCTTATAGCTTCTAGCTTGAAAATTCAACTACGTTGTTTTTAAGAAAATATCAGCTATACTGAAAAACGGAAAGGATGGTGGTTGATTATGTTGACTATCGGGTTGGCTTCTCTATTGTTGTTAGCTATCGGCGCTCCTGCTATTGGCTTCAGATTAGGGTTTGAGATTGCCCAAACGGCAGAAGAATTCAGTATGTGGCGAAAAAAGAGGAGGGAATCAAAAAAAGACCCGTAAAAAATCAACGCCACTAAATACCCCAACGCGCCGAGAGCCTCTGCTCCCGGCGCTTTTTCTATTTACTTTATTCCCTCACTGTGGTACGAATGGGGTTGGAGTTTTTGGACAAACAAAACCTTTTACAAGGAGATTAGTATGGCAAGTTCTCGACCAAAACAGGTGGTGAAAAATCGTGAAGCGACCGGTGTAGCCGAGGTGGTTTCCTTCCGGCGGGCTGGTAGTGGAGGGTGTGTCGTACATCCCCCGAAAGAGGCCTGGCTGAAAGCGGTTAGGATGACCTGCCGAGGTGGGTTGAGCAATTACGAACCATACACAGAGTTTCGATTCATGTTTATGCCAGAGTCACACGATGGATATGAT
>JAHFKQ010000009.1 GCA_023245265.1 Candidatus Collierbacteria bacterium | reverse complement strand
AGGGAGCCGGAGGAACAACTTCCGTGGCCATCACCGGTAATACCGGTGGTGGAGCAGAACTTGGCCGGCAGGCAGAGATAAAGAGAACCAAAATAGTGACCAGGAAACAACACTGACGCAAACGCATAAGGACTCCTCTAAACTAAGATTTGATTTGGAAAAGATAGTTTGAAAAACGGTAAATTAAATTTTCAGTGTTCCAAATGGGCGTCGAACTGAGTTTCGTAGCGCCAAATGAGAAGACAGGAAACTGAGTTAATATATCAAATAAGCAGTTAAAAAACAATATAAGATATGAAAAACCCCGCCGGTTGGCGGGGTGGGTAAATTATGGTGAGAAATATTGAGTGAGGATGGCGACTTCGTCGTGGATGGTGTTTTGATTTAAAACAAAGTCGGCTTCGGTGCCGTAGTTGCCGATGAAAACGACGACAAACGAGCGACCTTCCGGGGTAAGCCAGTAACCACAGTCGGCGGCCACATATTTGATATTGCCGTAGAAGGGGATGGTCACATCGTGATCATAGATGGCACCGACGATGTTGTCGTACGAACCCGGTAGGCTGTAATTGATGGCCCAAGGGAAAGTTTCGGTGTCGATGGCCGAGTAGGACATCATGCGAGTGATGATCCAAGAATTGGGGATACCTAGACTGCCATCGTACAAAAGATCGAGGAGTAGTCCCAGACCACGGGCGGTCGTGAGACGGCCGGCGATATTGAAGCCCGGCAGACCCATCTTCTGTAACTCCTCATCGAAGCGGTAGCCGAGACTGTTGACATAACTGATGAGAAAATTGGTAGCGTAATCGCTATGGTCGACAATCATTTGCTGAAGTAGATCGGCGACGGTCGCGGTCTGACCCGGAGGAACGAAGGAGTAGATATCCCAGCCTCGATCTTCGGAAACTTTGACGGTGACGACGGCGACAGCGAGCTTAATAGTCGAGGCGCCGTGAAACTGAACATCGGGATTGAATGAAGCGATATCCGGGCTACCCAGCTCGTGGACATAGACCCCATGAAAGCCCCGAGCGTTGGCCAGCTTTTCAAAGAAAGCTTGCTCGGCCAAAAAGACGGTCACATGATCGATCGGCGGAAGGGCGGTGGGGAAAGCCGGCTCGGTGGCCGTGGGTTCCGGAGGAACCAATGTTGCGGTAGCCGTGACGGGCAGTTCGGTGTGAATAACAGGGGCAGCCGTCCGGGGCTGGCCACAAGCGGCCAAAAGGAAATTAAAACAACAAAACAAGGGGATGAGTTTTCGCATGGATTCTCCTGAGGACCAAGTCCTGCAATTTTTTAGGGTACAAGCACAAACTAGCTGGGGTATTCTAGAACATTACAGGATAGGAGTCAAGGAAAAACTGGTATACTACAGGCTAGAAGTTAGGACACTTTTACGCAGGAGGAACCTTAAAATGCGAATTAGGCTTAGTACTTTTTGGGCGATTTTGGCGGTGATCTTGCTGGCATTTGGCTGGCTCTATGTCAAAGTCGTCAAAGCCGATGAAGCTCAAACCAAATACCCGACCCGCCTGGAAGTAATGCTCCAAGAGGATTACATCCTAACTGCGGTACCGGGACCAACGGTATTAACACCGGAAGAAAAGAGCTCTCAGAGTTACCTGCATGACACGCCGTTTGGCAGTGAAATCCATTTTTACGATGACCCCGAAGTTCAGAAAAAAGTGGCTGATTTTAAGGAAAAATATGGCACTTCGGTGATTTCCCCTCTTTTTGATGTCAATACCGAGACAGGAGAGAAAACCGAAAATTTGCTCTGGACAGCTCGAGAAATTGGGATAATTTTGGACGAGGTGCCGCACCTGCCGTCCATATATCTTGATCGAAAGTGGAAATATTTCCCAAAAACTATTGTCTTGATCAAGCCGGCCGGCACAGGCGGAGGACCGGGCGGAGGATCGGGTGCGGATGCGATTTGGTTTTTCTTACCCGCAAACTTTGATCCGGATGGCATTGAGACTGGGGTAGATGGGCTGCTCTATGGTACGGATGAAAATAAACTAAAAGGGGTCGTCGACCATGAATGGACTCATAATCACCAGTTCAATAGTCCAAAGTTCCTCACCCGCTGGGAAAAAGAAACCGGCTGGTTGACGGACGCCGATGGATTATTGACAAAAACGATCCCCAATGAATTTGAGGGGCAGATATATGGCCTAAGTAAAGAATACTCGAACGAGGATCAGGCCACCGCGGTGATGATCTTTCGTTTTGACCCCAACCGTTTGAATGATGCCCAGAGAAACTTCATCATGAAGGAGTTTCCGAACTGGCCACCGGTCATCGAATTTTTAAACAACCCACCTCGTAACTGAGGTGGTTTTTTGTGGCTAGATACTGCTATTTCCAAGAGCCTTACTTATTTCCTGAGCAATCAGATGTGTAAATTTATGACCAGGTTCATTGATTGTTATTTTGGCGTGAACCCGGTATCCGATAAGGGCTAAGTCTCCAATAAAATCAAGAAGTTTGTGTCGCGCTGGTTCATCTTCTTTTTTTAGTGGTGTTAGAAATTCTGTATCAGTATAGGTAATTATTGGAGATTTTTTCGGATCTTCTGGCAAGGATTTAAAAACCGTTCTGATGCCATTCCATTTTGATAGATCGTTTAAGTCTAGAGAAGAACGCAAAAAGGTTCTGGCCCAAGAAATCTCATCGGCAAACTGTTTTGGGTTGTCACTAAAAATGACTGAATGCTTGCCGATAATGTTTGGGAACGGAGCTGAACAGTTAATTAATAAAGTATCATTTGGTTCAATCTTCACAAAACGATTTGCAAATTCTGGCTGGGTAAGCGTTACTGGGTCGTGGAATTCAATGACCTTTCTATTTTCTTTTTGGTCAATGCTGCCAATTTTTAGAAATGCTTTTACAAACCTCTCCGCCGATCCGTCTTGGGCTGGGATAATATTGTGACTAAGTGTAACCTTTAAATTGTCGATGCCCAACCCCCAAACCGCAGCCATAAAGTGTTCGATGGTTGAAATATCAACCCCTTGACTTGAAAGAGCAGTGGTGTGAATCTCCATAGGTTTGATATTTTCGATCAGGGCAGGAATACAAACACCTTTATAGTTGAAGTTGATACCGGTATTTTCGCCTCCTGGCTCGCAGAGCATTGAAACATTTTCGCCTGAGAAGAGGGAAATCCCCTTAAATCTGAAGCTGGACTTAATTGTTCTCTGTTTTTCACCTGACTTGATCAATTTTAGCTTCATACTATCCTGTAGTTGTATAATCCCAATTATAACAAACGAGACTAAACAGGCTTTTAGGCATGAATCGTTACAGCCCTTAAAAAAACAGAGAAGGGGGGTTTCTGCTGGAATGTCATTTAACCAAGAAACTATTGACCTTGGTAATGACAGAATCACGAATTTGTATTGGGTAGAACTTGATAAATCTAGAATCAAATTTAAACTTTCGACACGGAAGAGATTGGCGCCTTTACGAGACTTCGATGTTCCCAAAAAAAATATGGTTGCCGGTATTAATTTTGGAAGTTATTTCTTGTCTGATGATCCGGTCTCTCCGCTGGTCCCTTTTTACAACTTATCTATAAAAGCGGGCAGTGTATATCAGTTTCCGACAAATAATAGACCAGTATTATGGACTAAAAACGGGGAAATTGAGGTTTTAAGTTTAAGAGCCACTGGTCAGCTTAAGATTGCAGAAAATATCTTTACATGGTCGGGATCTGGAATAAAAAATGAGTCTGACATCACTGTTTTTGGAATGTTTGATATTAATATCGTTAAGGTCGGAGGGGATAGTCAAACCCCTCGAAGAAAAGTAGAATATGAATCACAATTTGTACCCTGTAATAATGGTGAAATTCTTTTTGGAGTTAGAATTGTGAACAGTGAAAGTGTAATCGATGATATTTCTGAGAAGCCTCTTAATCTGACGCAATTTGCCTACATCTTTAAGGGAAGGAACGAAAAACTTGGCGGCTGTAAATTGGGACAGAAAATTGGCTCGATAACAATAGACAAAAAGAATATTTTAAGTGGCGACGATGCGTGTAGTGCCAGCTTTTCTTTAGGAAAGACAAATAAAGAATTAGTTGAAAATCTAAGACTACAGCTGGTGTATCCAAAAGATGGTCAGCCTAAACCAATGTTGGGAAATTACCTTAAATCTTGGAGTGTGGTCATGGAGACAAGTAAAAACATTATTTTTTTTATAAACGACGCACGACCACAGATCAATAACCAGGAAGGGATTAATGTCTTTGAGCTTCAAGATATTTTGAGAAATAAGTTTGATTACTTGTGGGCGTGCGTGGGAGATAGTGGCCAAAGCAGTAAGCTGATGGTAAAAAAAGGTGATATACGGGAAATATATGGTAATATGCACTATAAAAATTTGAAGCGCCAACCACCTGTCTGGGATGGTGTGAGAGGAAGGCGGATACCGGTAGCTTTACTAGCATATGAGTAACTGGGAAAAAAGACATTATGAACAAGAATTCTTCGAATATGGGGAAGGATTGTCAGCTAAAGAAAAGGCACTGCTTAATTTTCCCGAAAGCCCTAAATCCCTAGAAAGTGCGATTGAAAGGAAAAATATTTTGCTTTCGCTGGGTTTTGTGCGATGTGAAGGGGGTCCAACCCTGATGGGAAACGAGCTGGGTCTACCATGTAGCATTGAAGGTCAGAGGCAAAACGAAACTCCTAAACGAGAATTTGAACTGCCTCCTTTTTATATTGCAAAATATACAGTTACAAATGCAGAATTTGAGCTTTTTGACCCAAATCATAGCAGGACAAACACATCGAAGGGCGACAGAAATCCGGCGACCTGTATGACATACGGAAAAGCTGTTGGTTTTGCACTTTGGCTTAATAAACAGACTGGTTTGGCGTTTAGCCTGCCTACCGAACCACAATTCTTGTCAGCGGTGGCACCTTACGGTTGGGCATACTCTAATAAATCTGAGGGGGTACCAGATAGACATACGCAAAATAACTACAAAGCGTTCAGAGATGCTTATCCTGACGGGGAGAAGGGGGCAACACTGGAGGTTGATGACCCCAGGGTTCCTCTAAACCATTTGGGTTTAAGCCATGCGACCGGGAATGTCTCTATTTTTACTTTTGGGCACTATTTAACTCCTGGTCATTGGGGGTCTGCTTCTGACGGTGCTTATACAGTGGTTGTTGGTGGCAACTTTCGTTTATGCCCGTTTGGAACTAGAACAGTCACTAGGGGAATATTGGATGTGACTGGCGTGGTGGACACAGTTGGAATCCGACTAGTTCATCCTGACCCTGAATATATGTTTCGAAAGTAAACTGGGCTTGATGAGTGTCGAGCGAAGAGGTAATTTTTTGTGGCTATAATCTAGTGAGATGAAACTTTATTTAATCCGCCACGGAAAAACTGATTCTCATTTGGAAAACAGGAGGCAGTCTCCCATGACTAATCTAGGGGAGTATGGGAAAAAGCAAGCTGCGGCCTTGGCGACCAAGATGAGCATAGTAAAAATTGATCATCTATATTCGAGTGAATGGCCTAGGGCATTTCAAACTGCAGAATTTATCTCCAATAAAATGGACAGAGAAATCAAGATTCATCCTTTGGTGCACGAGATTATGAGAAATCCGATTTTAGATGATACGGATGATGTGAGTGAAATAAATAAGCAATACCATGAAGAAATTAAGGATAATCAAGAAAATTTTGACTGGAAATTTGGCGGCTTAGGCGAGTCGCTAAACGAGGTGATTAAAAGAGCACAAATGGTGATTGATTTCCTGGTTGAGAAACACCCAGATGAGACGGTGGCCATTGTTTCGCATGGGATATTTATCACCTTAATGACAATACTGATTCTTTTAGGAAAAGATTGGGATAGAAAAACCTTTCAAAAATTACTTTGGAGCCTAAAATTGGATAATACCGGGGTATGTACTTTTGAGTTTGATCCTAAAACCAGCTACTGGACAATGTCGGGCTTTAACGATCACAGCCATTTGGGTGGGTGATTAGTGATGACACCGAATCGGTTTTTGTGCCTGAATACAGCCTATAACTTGACAAATAGGCATGGGTGTGGTAATATACAGGCATCGTAGTTCGCCCCTTAAACCTGAAATACTAGTTTTCCTCCCCAAAAGGGGGAAAGGAGAAAAATGAAGCTGAAACTTTTGTTATTGCTAGTTTCGTGTGTACTGGTTGTAGCCTTTTCTCAAATCAGTCCTGTGAATGAGTCTAAGCATGGGGGAACTGCTACTCCTATACTCTCCACAATCATTTACAGTGGGGGAAGCTGTAATACCGACAGTGATTGCTACAAGAGCTGTTTACCTGGAGGTCCAGGTGCCACTGGAGGTTACACCGGTACATGTGAAGGACTTCCGACCTCTTGTTACAAAGATGGAACCCTGATCGAACCAGCTTTAACAAGCGAATGCTATGTTCCGCCAGCCGATGTGAAATTTGATCCCCCCTCTATTATTAAGTAGATTTGAAGCAATTAAAATAAATTTAGTTTGTTTGAATTACAATGCATTGTTTGGCTATAATCTAGAGTGTTATGAGTGAACAACTTAGTAGACGAGATTTTATAAAGCTTGCTTCAGCTGGGGTCGCGGCTTTGAGTGTTTCTGGAGCTACTAAGTTTAAAGATGTGGTAGGTGGTGTTGATTTTGAGATCGCCAAAACATTGCTTTCCGAAAAATCGTTGTCATTATTGCCAGAAATAGAAAATTTTCGAAATAGCTTAAAATTAGACAAATATCCCTTAGAGTTAGTTCCTGGAATTATCCAAAATGTTAATTGGAATGATGAGCCTCCAAAATTTGAGATAAATTTACCTGAAAATAGTAGACAATATTCAGATGTAATAAATCAGATTACGGATTTGGCTTTCGGAAAAAATAAATCTAGACTTATCAAGGGAGTAAAGTTTGATACTAAATATCCAGATAGACTGATTTTTGATGTAATTAATAGGCAAGGGATAATTGGAGCAAATATAAACCAACCGATTAGCCAATTCATTGATACTATGGCTCATGAAGTGGTTGGGCATCCATCTGATCCGGCTGAATTTTACCATTTTACAAAATCACTTTACCCACCCGACATGTTGGTTTCGATAGAGCATGGTAAATGGAGGGCATTGTCTCAGGCATTTTTGATTGAAGGACAATTTTTTAATCATCCGGGGGATGCGATGCTACCTCTAGTTGCAAAAAAATTAGGGAAAATAGTGGGGGAATACCTAACAAAGGAACAAATATTTTTACCAATATTTAAAGGCTTTGGAGAAAAATTGGCAGAGTCTGTAGTTCATGATATTGCTAGGGATTTTGGTAAATCAGCGTCAGAATTAAAATACAACAAAGCGGTTTGTATAAAATTGGGAAAGCGATTGGTGGAGTCATACCTAAAAGGGGAAGTGGATTTTTCTGGACATCTCAAAACCTCATATGAAGAAGAAATGGAAGATGCTCTGCGTGAAATATTTGCAGAGATGGTGAGGATTGCAATTATTCACAACAAATATGAGTATCTCGGGAATAATACCGAAATCCATGATGGTGTAGAAGAGGTATTGCAAAGTATTAATACTGAACCAATAAATCTAGGTGAAATAAAAAAGTCTTTATACTCTTCCATTGGATACGATGAGGTGGACTTACCTTCGGTAAAAACTTCAAATATAATTGAAGACCAGTATTACGCTACTGTGAAGAATTTATCTGAGCCAAGGCCTCCAAAAAATACAATTGAAGAGCTCGTGAATCAAAACTCAACTCCAGAAGAAAAATTCGTTGCATTACAACGATATATAGTTCAAAGATATCCCTCATTAGCGGCATTGATTAGTCAAAAATTTAATATTTCCTTTGACCCTGAAATGAACCTTTGGGATATAGAAAAAATAGAATGGGCAGTTGATGCCAATTTTACGAATAATCTTATTAATAAATCGTTAGATCCAAAGTCAGATCCTGAAATAAAAAAGCGAGTAAAAATATTAGAAGATTTTATAAACTCTCCTGCTTTTTAAATGAGTTTTTTTGGAGGTAGATAAATAAAGTTTTTCACCCGAATATTTTTTATCACACCAGAAACGGTTTTGTACGCCAAAATACCTACCTTTGTTCTGTTATCCTCTACCCATACAATCCAACATGATGGCCCTAATACATTGGCTCTATTAATTGGATATTCAATATTCTCTTTCTTGGAAAAAGCTTCAATATAAACAATTGTGCCTTGAATAGCTGAATTAAAAGTTTTTGTATTGGAATCAAATTTTACGCCATAACTTCTTAATGAGTTAAAAAGCGCGGAAATGTATTTATTGCTCTTATGGTCTCCGTCAAAAATATTCCATGAAACACCATTTTGCGGTGTGAGGTTCACCTCTTCGCACTCAGATGTAATAACCGGTAAGGCATCTTGAAAACTATATTCCTTATCAGAAAGTTTTTGTTTATAAAAACTTTGCAAAAAAGTGTTGCGATAAAAAAATAAAATTAAAGTTACAAAAACTAGGATAGCTAGACTAACAAAAATAAGAATAAGTTTTTTCATATGACTGGTCTAGTTAATGTTAAAACAAAATATGCCTAATATCAACAATGTTGACCTCAGGCGAGATAAGACATATCATGAATTATCAATAAATACATGAACCGTCTCCTAATTAAATTATTCTTTACAGCAACTTCGTTTTTCATGGGGGTCGTTTTTTTTGCTTTCCTGTGTGTTCAAAAATTCAATTTTGTTGTTTATGCAGGTGGATCATGTAATACGGCTGCGGATTGTGGTACTAATAGCTGTACCCCAGGTGGTCCGGGCGCTGTTGGGGGTTATACCGGTACTTGCACCGATTGTATTTTTAATTCCAACTGTGCATCTGGTGAAGTCTGTTGCAACGGCATGTGTGTTTTGTCCGGTCAGTGCGGAGGAAGTGGCGGTTCGTGCCCTTGGTCAAGAATTGATTGTCCGGTAGGATATCTCAAAGATTTGACACAACCAATTGTTACTTTTTGCGGGGCCATAGCGTATTGTGGTCCTGGTACGGCCCAAACTATGGCCAGTGACCCACCCAGTAGTTGTTGCCGGACACAAACGATACCTGGAGAACCTTGTACTTGGAATGCCTGCCCCACAATAAATAATCCAAACAAAATGTGTTGTACCGGAGGAACCCCGGATGAAACATTTTGTGTTGCTCAAACTGTAACTCAATATGTTTGCAAGTCACCATGTACTGCCGGGACGGCACCGACGCTCAATACTCCTATTGCTTCAGCAGAGGTAGTGTCGCCCGCAAGTTTTTCGTGGAGTAATGGGACTTGGGGCACCGAAAGTGTCTCCGGAAGTAGAACAGATACCCTTTGCGTGGGAACCAACGCGGCTAACCCTTGTACAGGAGGTGATAGCTATACGACCACGGGTGTGACACCGGCGACAACATATTCGGCAACTCCAACTGCTGTGGGAGATCAGTACTGGGCGGTGAAGGGTACTAACGCTTGTGGTTCGACCTCTGCCTTGTCGGAAATACGCAGTGTCTGTGTGGAAGGCTTTGATATCACTGATACAAACTATGTTTCAAATTGGACGGCATGTGACGCAAACCACACTCATACCAGAACTTGTCGGGAAGATTGTGGTACCAATAACTGTACGGCGACCACTTTGAGTGAGAGCTGTCTAGGGCAAGTAACCGGAACTCTCTTTAACGCTTCCGATTATGGTAGCTGTCCCGCCTTTGACCCCGCCACCGGATACCTGGTAGGCTTACCCGCCGGAATTGGAGCTCCCACTCGAGCCTTTGGTTTTGCGGATCAGAATCAGGTAGCGCCACACCCTTGGGCACCGCTAAACACCGTAACGACGGATCCGAATGGAAATTACAACCTGTCCGTCTACGCGCCCGCGACTTACGAGTATGACTTCTCGGCTCTAGACGACATTTATGTCACCAGCGGGGGTCCGAAACTGACTTGTTTTGCGCCGACGGCGGTAGTGCCCGATAATCCGGTGACCTGCCAGACACAACCGTGCACTCAGGTCTTTGGGATGAGCTTTGGCTTTTGGAAATTGTATTCGGGATGGTGGCAAGCGGTCGGAGGAAATGTCTATGCTGCTAGTGGAATTAAGAGTGAAATTCCCTCGAGTCTCTTGACCGAGATGTCACTCATCCTGCCCGATGCCACGATGGGAAACCGTCGAGGTTTCTTAAGTTATGGCCAACCGAAAGCGACCGACATGCTGGGGAATAATCCGAATGCCAAAGTCAGCACCGATCTCTGGGAAAGAGAAAGTAAGTATGGTGGGCCGCGCTATGACTGGAGCTTTTATAATAGCCGCTTTAATCTCTTTGCCATGACCACTTGGAGTGATGGGCAAGCAGTCAACTATGACGACTTAGGCGTCGGGTTCCAGATCTTTAAGAGTGCGGGGTCGATCACTTCTTTTGACTTTAATCCGACCGGCACCCAGAAAGCCATTTTCCATGTCAATGGAGATGTGCGTGTCACCGGCAATATTGTGGTGCCCAGTGGAGCTTTCCTCGCCATCATTGCCAAGGGCACCATTACTTTTGATCCTTCGGTGACCAGAGCCGATGGCTGGTACATCGCCGGCAATATCTCCGTGCCGTGTGAGGATATAGGGAGTGATGGGTGCGACAAGACGGATAGCCAATTCCTGGGGAACGGTTCTTTCATCGGCTGGAATGGGTTCTCCTTAGGACGAACCAGGGGAGCGACGAATAATACGGCCTCGTCTGAGAAGTTTACTTACCGACAAGACCTGTACCTTAATGCGCCAAAACCGATGAAGATCTATACCAAGTATTTCAAGCCGTTTGTGCCGTAGGAGGTCAAAAAAATCCCCCGGTAAACGGGGGATAGAGATTAGGGGAGGATGAGAACCGGAGTACCAACTTCGGCCCAGTGATAAAGCCAGTCGGCGTCTTCGGTCTTCATATTCAAACAGCCGTGACTCATGGGGGTACCAAAGTTATGGTGCCAGTAGGTTCCGTGAAAGCTGTAACCCTTGAAGAAATACATGACCCAGGGCACATCTTCGAGATAGTAGGTGGCGCCATCAGTCATGTCGTCCAGCTCTAACTTAGTCTGGATGCGATAGTTTCCCTGAACCGTGGGGTGAGCGGCGACGCCGGAGGAGATGAGGAAAGCCTGAACGATCACGCCGTCCTCATAAGCATAGGTCATCTGCTCCGAGAGCACGACGACGATTTGTTTTCCTACTTGAGTCGGGGACTGAGGACCATCGAGAGGATCCGGGGTGGAGAGAAGTAGAACTTGGCCAGCAAAGATGAGGTCGGCGTTACTGAGGTGATTGGCCCGCGACAAGTCTGAAACCTTGAAGCCAAAGCGGTCGGCAATCTTGGCCAGTGTATCTCCCTCTTCGACGGTGTAAAACTCAGGCACAGTCGGAGTGGGGGTAGCGGTCGGTTCCAGCACGACCGGGGTGACCATCGGAGCTTGGGTGGGAGGGAAGGGCTGGATAAGGAGCTCGCGGGTGGGGGTAGGAATTGCTGTGGGAGCCGGGGCACAGGAGGACAGGAGAAAAGCGGCCAGAAAAAACATAAGGAGCAAAAAGAGCATCCAAAGTAAAGCGCGACGGAACATGGGACCTCCAATAATTTTAGGGTTCTGTGATGGGGTATTTTACCTTACTATCGGACAAAAATGGCTGAAGGCAAAAAATGACCCCGTCGGATGGCGGGGTCAGGAGAATTAACGCTTCGCCCCTTTTAGGTCGGGGCAGCCATTCATATGAATGCCGGGGGCGAAGGGTGAGGGAGGGCGCGGGGTCAGCAGGTAATCGAGAAAGTTGAAGACCGCGCTCATGGCCAGGAAGGCGTAGCCCAGGAGGCTATGGCTGGAAAACCAGCCGAAGACGCCACCGGCATAGAAAGGAAAGGCAAGAGAGGCGATGCCGGCCAACAATCCAAAGACCCACAGGGCAAAGACAAAAGTGCGAATGAATTTCATGATTCTCCTTTAAGGTTCAGGCACGGGGTGCCAGGGGTTACGATGGGGATATTATATCCTATAACCTGCTATTTGTCAAGCCTGGAGGCATAAACAAAGAAGCGGACCGGGGAGTTCCAAAGCTGGCAAGTGTAGAGAATGAGATTGGCCGAGTAATCGGTGATTTGGGTACCGGTTTCGGTCGCGTAGACTCGGTACTCAAAGGGGCGTTGGTCCCAGACGATCTGGATCGTGTCCCCAGCCTTGAGCTGAGGCAGGTTGTAGAACGAGTTGAGCTTCCTAAAAGAGGCTGACCACTCGAGGTATCCCCAACGGTGGGCGGCCAGGATGATGGGGCGGTCATTGACCGGCGGGGTGTCGAAGCTAGGCACGCGCCAGATGCCTTGCTTCAGAATAGTCTGCCAGTCCTCACCCTCGTGAATCTGCCCTCGGACACCGATCTTGTCGATAATAAGGCCATTCTCGGCCGGTAAAGTGGGGTCGACCTCCGGAAGGGCCATTTTGGGCGGTGTAGGAGTCGGTTTGGGGGCTAGCGGAGTGGGAGACGGAGATTTAACGGTTTCGGAGGCCGCGGCGGCGGTAGAGGCGATGGTGGAGGCCAGTAGGCTCGAAGCCTGGGGGGAAAGGCGGTAATAGATGTGGGGCCAGGAAGGGAGGAGGACAAAAATAGCCGTGAGGACCCAGAACGAGACGCCGAGGCCGGCATAGAAGCGCTTTTTGGCTGACATGAATTAATGATAGCAAATGGGGTTGGAGCTCCGATCAGAGGGGGATGACAATTGAGTGTGTTACTAATAGTCAGTTTGATATGGTGAATGGAACTTATAACATGGGATTGACAAATGGTAGGCACGCGTGCTATACTACCGCTTAGTTTGATATAGTTTTGAGTCAATCAAAGGTGAAATGGGTTTGGTTTGCAGTGCCACTTTAAAACCGGCGCTGCGGCTAAAGCCTTACGCGTTTCACCCTTCATTGACTTAGCTAATCAAGCAACTTCCCTTAGGTCGATTCTAAAAAAGTCTCCGCTATAGGCGAGAGATCATACGATCCGTATTTATCCCGATTGGAGGTTTTGACTGAGCACCTTACCTTAGGTAAGACAGCGCAGTCACAATATTGAATTCCGGTTCGAAGACCGCCAAAACCGTACTCGGCCGTTCATGAGTACATTCTCACCTGCGTGCGGTTGTTGGCTAGTCTTCTGCACCGTCATAAAAATTGTAAAAAAGAGTTGACAGGCCCATCTCAGTGTGTAGAATATCCTTAGTAGTGAGTTTTTCCCAAACACCGTGATGAAGCCTTTCTCAATTTTCAGCATTCTCTAAATTAATTAAATTACCCATATCTCTTATGGCTGTTAAGCCCAAAAAAACTGTTACTAAGTCTGCCGCTGTGGCGGAGAGCCTGCCGGAAATAAATCTGGCGGTCAAGTCCCCGGAAATGCCTACCCCCTCGGTAGAGGAAACAGTAGAAGTTAATCCTCCCGTGGTTAAAACGGAGGAAAAGAAGCTGGAAAGTGAAGTCATGGAAATCAAAAAGCCTTATGTGGTGCCCCAAAGCACCAATAGCCATCCGGTTCAGAGAGGTTTTATCCGTCCGGCGATGGCGCCCCGAGTACCTTTTCAACCCAGATTTGGACCGGTGCACACACCTTTTGTCCGTGCTCCTCAAGAACCGATCGTGACCGAAGAGGTGTCCGGTATTTTGGAAATGACCGGCACTGATGGCCGAGGTATTCTGCGCCAAGGTTTCCGCCCCGGAGAAAATGATGTTTTGGTCCCTTCGATGGTGAGCCGCCTGGCCAAACTGCGCGCCGGTGATGTGGTCACGGGACAAGCCCGCAAACCTAAAGATAATGAACCTTACTGGACTATGATGTCCGTCACCAAAGTGAACGGTGAAGTGCCGGATAAGATGTTTGACCGCTTCCGCTTTGAAAAAGGCACCCCAATCTATCCATTTGAAAAACTGAAGCTGGAAACGGGTAAAGAAATTCTGTCTACCCGCCTAATTGATCTTTGTGCGCCCATTGGCCGAGGTCAAAGAGGTTTGATTGTGTCTCCACCGAAAGCCGGTAAGACCACGATCATCAAAGAAATTGCCAGTGGTATCGCCACTAACTATCCCGAAATTCACTTGATGGCGGTACTGGTCGGCGAACGACCGGAAGAAGTGACCGATATATCGCGCCATATTTTAGCCGTGACGAAAAATAGTATCCGACCGGGGGAAACCGCGGCCAGTAACTTTGATGAAAAAGCCGAGGAGCAAACCAGAGTAGCCGAAATGGCGCTGGAACGGGCTAAAAGACTGGTCGAACTCGGACAAGATGTGGTGATCTTACTTGACTCAATTACCCGTCTTGCGCGGGCGTATAACCTGGCTATCCCGACTTCCGGACGAACGCTTTCCGGAGGTTTTGACCCGGCGGCACTTTACCCACCCAAGAAGTTCTTTGGCGCGGCCCGCAAGATCGAAGGCGGAGGCAGTCTCACGATCATTGGCACGGCCCTAACCGATACCGGTTCGAGAATGGATGACTTGGTCTATGAAGAGTTCAAAGGCACCGGCAACATGGAGCTACACCTGGACCGACGCTTGGCCGAACGCAGAATCTACCCTGCCATCGATGTGATGAGATCCGGTACCCGCCGAGACGACTTACTTTTTGACTCCGTGGAGTACCAAAGCATCGTGCTGATGCGCCGAATGCTCGATATGCTCGGGGATAACGAAAGAACCGAAGTCATTTCCGGCCGCATTGCCCGGACCAAATCGAACAAAGAATTTTTGGCGACACTAAAAGACGGGGGATAATTAAAAGAGCTCAAGAAAAAAACCGCCTCTAGAGGCGGTTTTTTGGGAGCCTATTAGGCTTTGGCGACGATGACCACTTGAGTGCCAGGCTGAACGGCTTCCTCGATGGTTTTTTGGAGCAAAGCGTGGTCGAAACTGGTGCCTTGGATGGTATGAATGACGACTTGCATGGCCTGGTCGGAGGTAATTTCGGCCAGAATGTTCAGATCTCCCAAAGGCTGACGATCCGGGCCGTGGACAATAAGCTTTCGGCCGGCATAGACGAAAAGTAAGTCAATATTGAGGTTATTTTTGCTATAGCGGCTTTTGAGGTGCCGTTGGAGCAAAGTTAAAAAACCAGTCATGATTCCTCCAAGAACGATGGGTTAAAGAGCTGTCCTATATCATATCACTAAGTAGGGAATGACTTGACACAGAGCCTATATTTCGTATAAAATGCTTAACGAAAGTCCAGGAAATCTAGTTTGAACCTGGGCGTACTCTGAAATTCTGTTTTATAAGAGGAGAGATACATGCAGGTAAAAGTCTTAGCAAAAGTCATTGGTGAAAATGCGACAGTTGGTTTGATCGGTCTCTTGTTCGGTGACGAAGGCAAGATTGATCTGGCCGAACAGCTCGACTCCGAGCGCTTGCTCGCGGCTGTCAACAGTGAAGCGAATATGGATGTGCGCCTGAAGAAGGCGTCCGTTCTGATCGCCGCCCTGAAGACGACCCGCGAAAAACTGCTCAAATCGGCCCAAAAAGCCGCCAAAGAACACGGCGAAACCGCCGCAGTTCCTTACGCCTCGCAGATTGCCGATCTCGACAAAAACATCGCGACTCTCCAGGTCTCCGTCGATAAGATGGTGGCCGGCCGGGGCGATGCCGCGAAGATTGTGAACAAGATCCAGACTCAGGTTCAGACGAACCTGGTCAAGGATCAGATCACCCTGACCAAGAAAGAGTTCAACTCGATTTTGGCCCAGCAGGTGGAGTTCACCTCCGATATGATCGACGCGCTCCCCAGCAGCAATGTGGGTTCCAAGATGCGCAAGAGTGTCGAAAAGAAGGTCGAGACCGACGGCATGTTTGCCGAAAGCAAACTCGATATTTTACACCGCTTGATGAAGAATCAGGCCGATGCTCCCGAAGCTGACGGCGTTTTGGACGAAGCCGGTGAAGCCGTGCTCGCCGAAATCCTCGGCAAGAAATAATTGTTTTAGTTTAAATTGAGGGGGCTTCCGAGCCCCCTCTATTTCAATCTCTATTACGGAGGCACGCAAAAATGCAAAGACAATTTTCTTTTGGACGATTGTTTGTTTTAATCGTGGTCGTCGTCGCCCTGGTGGGTGGTGGAATCTTCGCTTCGAAACTGATTTCCGGCAACGGGAACCCTAGTTCCCCAGCGAACCCTGCTCAACCTAATCAGCCGACCCAGGCCCAACCGGCGAATCCGAGTAATCCCTCTCTGCCGGTAGTCCCGGTGGTGCCGGGAGTACAGAATGCGGCAGGTTATTACCCCGGACAATGTGTCCCTGGGGATGCAAGACCCAATCTAACGGTTGCCGCTGATGACTATGCAGGTTTCTATCCTGTCATCGTTCAGTTAATGACCATCTCCAGCGATAAATATTGTATTGACTTCATTCCCAAATGGCTCGGTGGAGAGAGATATGATCTGTCCGAATCCCAGATTGAGGAAAAAATGAAGTCCGGTGAAATCGATATCTACTTTGCTTCCAACGGTGCTTTGTCGCTGTGGGACTCAAAGAGTGGAGTGGTGATTTACTCCACCGATCAATCCTCCGGGGCAGATGTCATTCTTATCCGCGACAGTATCGCCTCCAAGTTTAAGGCTGATGGGACACCGCTGCCTAACTTGAACGACGCTCTGGGGAGAACCATTTTGACATCCTGCGGTTCGGCTGATCATTACTTCATTTTGAATGCCCTACAAACTGCAGGCTTTGCCAAGGATGAGGTCACCATCAAGTGTACTGATAACCCGGTTGGAGATTTTATCGCCGGGCAGGGTGACTTGACTACTTATTGGGATCCGATAATTCGTGATGCCCAGGCTCTTCCGGGAGTGCAAACCCTGATTACGACCAAAGATTGGCGCACAATCTCGGACTATATCGTCGTTAGCCAACAGGCCGATGCGAATAAACGGGATGCGCTGCTCTACTTCTTGGCTGGCTACAATCAAGCGACTGAAGCCTTCACCAAGGCTAATTTGGCTAAGACGGCCGATTTGCTCGCCAGCTTTACCTTTAACGGTCAAAATATGGCCGGCTGGCTCTTCATCGATCCGGCACAGCCTTACGAATCTCTGTCCCAATTGGTGGACAAGGTTGCCTTCTCAACTCTTTACAAAAATGTGACGATGTTTGAGACTGATGGGTCCGGTTGGAATTTGGTCGTCGATCAGATGGATAAAACCCACGCGATCTGGCAAATTGCCGGCGTGTACGATAACGGTGACGGCAACAAGGGTTCACGCTATGACTCGGCCGTGTTTGTGACTGATTTCTATGTCAAAACACTGGCCAAGAATGGTGCTAAAAACATCGAGGGTGAATTCAATAATGAGTACATCACCGATGTGAACGAGAACCTGCCCAATGTGGACAATAACACCTTGTTTACCTTGCCGGAACTCTTTTCTTTGAAATACAAGTACATCCAGTTTGTGGAAAATCAGGCCCGTCAATTGGTCCCTGGTGAAGAAGAAAAGCTGAAGCTGCTCTTCCAACCGGCCGCCAACCTCATGGCCTCGTCGCCTGACTCGGTGTTGGTATTACAGGGAAGTTCAGGATTCTATTCCAGTGATCCGGCTCAGATGGCTCAGGCGGCAAAATTTGCTTTCCGCCGCGCGCTTTACATCCGCGACATCTTGAGTGATCCAAATGGATTGAATATTCCCATCCAGAGAATTTTGATTGATCCGAAGGTGAATCTGCCTGACCACTACCCCAGTACTGTTGTTGATCCGGCCACTGGTCTGTCCGAACTGGATACCTATGTCGCCGTGTTCATCCGGGTGGTCAATACCGGTAACTTGAAATAAAACAGAAATAACGAATGCCGCCTCAGAAATGGGGCGGTTTTTTATACAAAAAACCCCGCCGAGTGGCGGGGTTGGGATTTAGTCGGGGTTAATGCGACTTTTAGCGTGAAGATACATCTTCGCGGCGATGGTACGGAGGAGCAGGAGATTGTCCTTACTCGGATCACTGAACTGGGCTTTCTTCTCGACCGGAACCATCAGGGGATTAACCGGTTTGGAGCCGTCGGTCGGGACCATGAGGAAGTCGGTGAGTAAGTCTTTTAAAGTAGACTTATTTTCCTCCTTGGTGACCGGGACATAGAGGAAACTAAATAAGCCTCCTTCTTTCGCGAGTTGTTTGGCGATCTGCTTTTCGGCCTCGTCTTCGGCGACCAGGTAACCTTTTTTATAACCGGCCGGCTGACGGCGATCGTTCGCGATCAACTTCTTGATGACATCGGAGATAAAAATGACGATGTCGATCAAGTTCCCCACATTGTCATTCGTCGGCTTGACGAGTAACAGTTGGTCGGGTCTCTCAGTAATATCTTCGCCGAAGCCATCGGAGCCGGGGAGAAAGAAACTATATATCTCGACGGCTTCTTGACGATCCGCGGTATCGAGAACTGTGCCGAGGCGCTGAAAGACGATGAGGCCGTCAGCAATCATCCGCAGGACTTCAAGCTCACCCAAAGTGATCTCCGAAGAGTCACCTCTGGTGTCCGTGACCGAGACCTTGATCGTATCCTGGGTCAATTTCCTAGCGGACTGATCCTTCATATCTTGAACCGGACCGGCGACGGAGAGAATCACCACACTGAGCTGGTTATTACGCAGCGGCAGCTTGGGAATCAGTGAGTCGGACTTGTTGAAAGTTTTGAGATCCTCACGGGCTTTTTCGGATAAATCGGTCGAAGAAGTGGTCAGGACGGGTAAACCGCTCACTGACCAGCCGGCGTAAAGAGGCCTGGAGCCTACTTTGGCTACAAGACTCAGTTCTTCGATGGAATTTTTGGAACTAACCATTTCGGCCTCCTCATTTTATTTAGTGGCCTTCTTGACTGAAGAGGCTTTGCCAACGGTAAAACCAAAGAACTTGCCGATCTCGACGATCATGGCTTGAAGCTCAATACCCGCATCCATACAACTCTGGTACATCTTGAAATCTTTTTCGATGTAGGTCAGGATCTTTTTGCTCTGGTCAATCTGGCGATTGGTCAGGTCGTAAAGACGGCCAAACAACTTCGCCAGGGCGACACTGTCCGTATTGAACGGCGACTTGGCCAGATTGGCCAAGATCACGGCCGGGTCCAACTTCTTCTCGAAGATCCAGCCGTAGATGCGCTCAAAGAGGGCGGCGTCTTCGGACTTGGGATCAAAGATGGGTTCGGTTTGCCAGTCGTACAGACCGGTGTGGTCGATGTTTTTGCCATCGACCGGCACGAACAAAAAGCCGAAAGGTTCGAACTTCTTGTGGGCTTTGTCGGCGATGGGCGGGGAGACGGTCAGCGGAATGGTAAGCTTGCCGGCGGCGTCAATTAAACGACGCTGAAAATCGGCTGTGGAGGTCAAAAGTTTGTTTTGTTCAGTCACTTCGTCCGCACGACGAGTCTCGTAGACTTTTGTCAGCGAGGTAGCCGTGATGGTGTCTTCGCCAACCAAGTGCGCGAAGGATTTGATCGAGGCGCCAAAGTAGCTATTGAATGCCGAAGTGACGGCGTCGGAAGCGTCGATGATTTCTTGAAGATCAGCCACGGTTTTGAAGCCGATGAGATCTTGAAGCGCGACTTCAGGGTCATCGCTGGCCAGGGGATTACCCGAGCCGGGCAAGACCGAGTTGACGGCACATAATTTTTCGATGGCGGGGCTCACAGCCTGATAAATCGGGCTGATACCCTTGCCATCTGAAATGTCGATCAAACGGGACAAAAAACCATTAGCTTTGTCTACAGCATCACTTTTTGCAGATTTCTTTGCCATGGGAACTCCTTTTTAACGAGCCTAGAATAGGTCTAGCTTTACAGGGGGTATTTTACCCCATACAAGCATAAAAAAGCAAGATTATAAGCTAAGGAAAACGGAAATCTTGGGTGAGATCGGTGGCTAAGGCATGGCCAAAAAGATTAAGGGTTTGGGGAGAAGTGACGAGGCCATGTTGCTTCAGAATGGCCAGTGTGTAGGCTTTTTGGTCGGACAAAGGCAAGTCGTAGCCGAGGCTAACGGTACTTTGGTTCCCGGCGAGGGTCGTTTGCCAGAAACCAATCTCTTTAAGACCATAACGGGCACTATCGGTCGCGTTATCGCTAGGCACGAGAGGTAGGAGAGAAAGATCGAGCGGAGTGTGAGTAAACGAAAGATTTTCGGCCGTGGCGGGCAGGTAAAACCGAAGATAAGCAAGATAATTGCCCCCGTAGTGTAAAGGGGGATTGGGATTGGCTTCCGGGGAGGAGTTTTGGAATTTGATTTCGACTTGGTGATGGACGGAGTGATCTTGGAAAGAGACTTGGTGGTCGGTAGAGCGGGTGATATAGGCATTGGCCTTGTTGGCCCCCAGATTGGTTTCCACCAGCGAGAAAGTATCGAGGGCTTCGGGCTGGAGCACCCCGGCCAGACCTCTTTCCACTAAGAAAGTTTGGAAAGCCGGATTAGTAGAGTTCACTAATAAATTTTGATTTTGGAAGTCGGTGAAAAGAACCTGGGCGATGCGGTATTTTTGGAGCAGAGAGAGGGATTTTATTTTTTTAATTAAAGCTTGGCCGACGGCTGTTAAAGTATCTTTTTTCTGGGTCGAGCCCGGGAAGAAATTGAGCTCGGCCTTGCCCTGGAGAAACTGGTAAAGATTGTCCGGGGTAAGAGTCGCTTGGTATTCCGGCACGGGAAAGGAACCGACGAGATTGAGAACTTTTTTGATAGTGGAGAGATTAAGAAGAACCAAATTATCGGGATTGATCTCTTTCCCCTTTTCGAAAAACCAACGGAGTGTCTTGGCCGAACTCGGGAAGTCCGGTTCCCAGTCGGCATTGGCCAACTCCCAACTGCCGTGGCCAAAGGCTTGCTGAACGGGTTCAGGCGGCTTCACAAAAAGTCCCTTGATCTGGCCGTTCGGGACATAGATGTCTTGAAAGGAAATTTCAGGGGTTAGATGGTAGTTTTTGGTGGTCGATAAAATAATCTTGGCATAGGAACCGGCGAAGCCACCGTTGGCCCGCATCTCGGCGTCGTTACCTAGTAGTACCAAATATGAAGTTGGTTTAGTTTGCCCGAGTAAATAGGGGGCGTAGGGGAGGAAGGGTTTGGCAAACTCAAAAGCTCGAAAACTCAGGCAAAAGACTAGTAGCAGAATAACGAGGATGGAAACAAAAAGAGGTAATAAGCGCTTCACAAAATTATTTTACTGCTCATTGTAAGAGCTTGCTCGTCATCTTTTTGATAACTATGTTATCAAAATATTATTCCTGCGCTTCCTCTTATATTCGCTTGTAACTCCGTTACAATGCTTGAATATAGACCATGAAAAAACCCGCTCGAGGAGCGGGTTTTTGGGGGAACTAGTAACAGAGAGCCGTAGCTTCGAGCTGGCCAGCGGTATCTTGGCACAAGGTGGTCATTACTTCCCTGGCATCAAGCTCGATAGGGGTAACGACTGAATTGGGCTCGATGCCGGTCGGGTAAACCATAAAATATTTGGTTTCGACGGCATAGTCCCGGAGATCGAGAGCGTAGTATTTTTCAATCGGCGCGACCACCAGGGAAAGCCGGCCGGTGCTGAGCGAAATGGCCTTGGCCACTACATAGTAGGCCACGAAGGGATTTTGATCTGAACTAGCCTCGGCGGGCCCTGTCGGGGCGACCACTAAAATATGGGCCTTGGAAGTTGGAAACTCTGTGGGGTCATAGACCTTCCACAAATTAGTGTTCATCGGGACAAAGTTGCAGGCTACGAGAGTCAGCAAGGCAAATTTGGCCACGAGCGAACGGGTGAACCATTTCTTCATGGGATCTCCTCTATAAGTTAAGGTGGATAGAACTTAGACTAGGCACGAGTATATCTTATAATGTGCCAAATGTCAAGCTCACAGGCACGGGGCAAGAGGCGGTGTACACTAGAGGTATGGATTTTAGGCAGGCACTAATGGCGACCCC
>JAHFKQ010000008.1 GCA_023245265.1 Candidatus Collierbacteria bacterium | reverse complement strand
CTTTTGAGAAGCTGGCAAACAGTAAAGATTCTTCCGTCAGTATTATCAGTCTTCCGGCCAACGCCACTGTCAGTATCGATGGCAAACCTGCCGGCTTTACTCCTATCACCAGTGATGTTAACCCGGGTCCCCATGTCTTTGCTTTTACCGCTCCCGGTTACCAAGATAAAATCGTCAATGCCGCGGTCCAAGAAGGTTATCGACTGGTTTTAAACCTCACTATGGCTACGATGGATGTCGTCCCGACCATCACTCCGGCTCCGACTGCCACTCCTTCGGCCACCACTCTTTCGCCTACTCCTAAACCCACTGCCTCCGCTATTACTCCTCTCCCCAAGCAAGCCTCTTCTTCCGCCGTGATGGCTACTCCTTATGTCGAAATTTTAAGCACTCCTACCGGTTGGCTCAAAGTCCGCGACACTGCCTCGACTAATGGCGTTGAAGTAGCCAAAGTTAATCCGGGTGACAAATTCGCCTACAAGGAAATCGAGTCCACTTCTAGCTGGTACTCGATCGAATATGTCAAAGGTTCCTGGGGTTTTGTCTCTTCCCAATACGCCAAACTAGTGAAGTAGTTACCCTACATAGTACAGCACCCCTATCACCATCACTCCCCAGGTGAGTACGGTCGCAATTAGTGGCTTGTCCGACAGCAGAATTCTCTCGGGACTTTCCCCCTTATTGCTTTCATAAATCAGTTGTAGGTATCTCATGATGCCGTAGACCACAAAAGGAATAGTTATCATCATCCATTTCTCGGACACCAAGGTCCTAGGTAGAATTGAAATAATATCCAAGGCTCGACCATCTGGAATAATCCGTGGATGATTGAAGGAAAATAAAGCATAAGTAATCCAAGTTCCTGTCGCAAACATCGCGGTGTATATATCCAGAAGTTGTTCGGTGTACCGCTTCAATGTCGCCCTCGTCTCTGCCTCTTTGTAGTTTAGTAGTAGCGTCATCTCACTTCTCCTCTTTCCGACAGCCAAAAAGAGGGAGGCGGCAATTACAGTCATCAAAAACCAGACATCCATATGTGCCGAGATGGTAAAAGCTCCGGCATAAACCCGGATCAAGTACCCTGAGGCGATGACAATCACATCCACGATGGGTATTTTTTTGAGGTAAGTGGTGTAAAAGATTTGCAGAATCAGGTAGACTAATCCGCTTAGGAAAAGATAGTAGTTAAGTTGTAAGGCCCATCCGAGTCCAATCACTACTCCCAGTATTAGACTAAAGATGGCTATCGGAATCGGTAACTCCCCTGAAGCAATTGGCCGCGCTTTTTTGTAAGGATGTTTGCGGTCGGCGTCAACATCAATCAAGTCATTAAAAAGATAAGTAGCACTGCTGAAAATGGTAAAAACCAAAAATGCCTGGAAAACTCGGTTAAAAGCTCCCTCTTGAAAAAGTAAACCCGAAAAAACCAGTGCCGCGAACAAGGCAAAGTTTTTTACCCATTGTCTTGGGCGGACGGTTTTGAATAGTGCGAGGAGTATTGCCATAGTACGAAAAGTAACATCGAGATGACTAATCCTATCATGATGAGTAGTTTACTTCTAGCCTCAAACTTGACTGCCGCCACCGCGAGAGTGACGGTTATCAGCCAGTAAAACAAAGCAATCCTCCTCTTCCCCCAGCCCATATCGAGCAGCTTATGGTGAAGATGATTCCGATCTCCCCAGACCGGCGATTTACCCGCCATGATTCTTTTGATAATTAAATATCCAAAATCAATCAGCGGAACTCCTAAAACCACCAATACCGTGCCCACTTTGGCCGTCGCCAATATCGAAATTACTCCCAACAGTAAGCCGGCAAGTGAGGTAGCCGAGTATCCCGGCATTATTTTCTGTGGGTAAAAATGAAAAATAGTTAGTCCCACAAAGGCTCCGGACAAAGCAAAAGCCAAAGTGGCCACCGGCCATTGAGCAATATCGGCGCTGTAATTGAGAGAAATAATTCCTAGCGCCAATGCGGCAATCGCCACCACGCCACTTATTTGACCATCCACTCCGGAAGACCAATTGATGGCATTCATTAAAATCGGAATCCAAAGCAAGGCAAAAATATCGGCCAAAATCCAAATCTCGTGGTGTTTCCCCAAGAAGTCAAACCCCCACCTCAGTTGCGATAAGTCGATTATTCCGCCAAAAGGATTCGACACGAAGGCGATACCTATTCCCGATGCGACGATAATCCCGACCGCCAGAAAATTAATACTCAATCTAAGGTAGGGATTCATACCCCGGACATCATCGATGAGTCCCACCACCACTGTGATAGCTGCCGCCAAAGTAATCGCCATTAAATGTTTGTCAAATTTTAAAAATAGAGCCAAAGTGAGAAACACCGCCAAGAAAATAGCCGCTCCTCCTCCCTTTGGTACCGGTTGTTTATGAATATGTGCCGGATGAGGCGTTTTTTTGGGATCAATTACCAGGCCCCATTTGGTCAAGAGCCAAATCGTAAGTGGCGTAATGACAAGACTTAGTACTAATGAAATAAAAAAAGGTAAGGCAGTGATAGCGGCATTCATAGCCCAATAATTATTTGCATAACTTTTATAAAACCCGCGGCCAGCAGGACTACGGCTACCAAGCCTCCGGTCATTACCGTAATTTCTACCGGAGAGTCTTCTGCACTAGCCCAGCGGGCAATTATTTTAGTGAGAAGCAGCGATCCGGCGGCGCCTGCCAAGACTCCAGCCAATACTATTTTATCCACGAGCTGCTGCTCTCCTCCCGGTAAAGAATAAAACCAGGGTACTTGTGGTGGTAGGGCTTTCCAAAACCAAACCAGTATCAAACCCATCAAACCGACGATAGCTTCTCCAAGAACAAATATATTTTGAACGGTTTTATTTTTCATTACGCTTTTTTCTCGGTCACTCGGTACTCCATATATCTACCCATCATTAAGCGGGTATGAGCATCCAGTCCCGGCAGGGCAGAGAAGAAAAAGCCCACCACCGGTAGCAAAATAAATTCAAAAGGGGCCACGATTTTGCGCCAGCGGGGCAAACTTTCCACCTTTGGTCTGGCTTTAAAATCGATAAAAATCATGGCCATCAAACTCACGAGAGACATTGTTAAAATCGCTGAGGATACTTGCGGTAAAGTTTTACCGATCACCGTTCTGGAAAAAGTCGAGTTTAATAATGGCGGCATATTAGCCCCTACCGTGATGATGAACCAGTTTACCGGCCACATAAAATGATCCTCAATCACTTTAAAAACGCGGATAGTTTTGTCCCAGAATGGGGCTCTGGTATCAAGGATATATTCTTTAATGATATAAGCATCGTCACTCGCGCCCCATGCCCAGCGTTTTACTTGCTCATAAGTATTGGTGTAAGTGCTCCAAAAACCGTCTGCCTCGGCCGCATCGGCATAGACTGAGATAAATATTGGTTCCACTTCCACTTCCCCGGCAGTAGCAAAATAAGTTTTAAAGAAAATGCGGTAATCTTCCGGAATCACATCGGTGTCCCAATAGTTTATATCGTCCATTAATTTCAAGCTCAGGGTGTAAGTCGAAAAGTTTACTAGTCGGTCCGGTCGTGACAGTTGGGCCATGTTCATCACACTACTCATCCGGTTAAACACTCGCATCGGCCAAGGGATTCTCTCGATATTATTATAAAAAACGATGGCTCCTTGCCAAATCTTTTTATAACGGTTTGGGTCATCCAAAAAAGCATAAGTTAAAGCCGCCAAATGATTTGGGTGCAGCGCTACATCGCAGTCCACCGAGGAAATGGTCATCTTCTCAATTTTCCAGTCATCATGCTTGTCCAGTTCTTTACGAAACTCTTTACCGGCCCAAGAAGCATTACTCGACTTACCCACTACTTCCCCGGTCATATCGGCCGGATGATAAGTAAAATAAAGCCCGGCAAAATCATCCTTAAATTTCTCGGTCAGCATTTTTTCTCTGCTGTTATTTATCTCTGCCCCCGCTCGTACCTCAAAACCAATTACCGGGATAATTTGTTTGGCCCCCACAGTTTGCTTCTTAAGTGCTTCTAGAGTTCTCTCCAGGATTTCCCCCGGCTCCTTGTAAGTCGGTAGGACGATCACATGTTTGACCTCTTTCCAGTCGGCAAAGCCGCTTACATCGCCCATCCAGTCGTATTTTTCCCAAGCTTTGATCCGGTAATAGGACATCACGCCCGCCCACGCCAAGGTAATTGAACGGTAAAGCCAGTAGACATTAAAAGCGATGATGAAATACGCCACTCCAATCGGCCAAAAAATCGAGCCCCAAATAGGGAAAAGGATAAAGGTCCAGCTGGTAAAGCCCGGTAAAATCTCGAGCGCCCTCTGGCTACCGTGGGGGTATTTTTTGATTAAATATCTAAGGAATACAAACATATAGCGTTTTGCGAAGTAGTTTTGGCGATCTCTTCAAAGCTAATTCCCAGTTCTTGGGCCACAAACTCTGCTGTTATTTTAACATTCGCCGGGGTATTTACCGTTCCTCTCTGCGGTTCCGGCGGCAGGTACGGGCTATCTGTTTCCAGCAGCAGTCGGTCAATGGGTACTTGTTTCAGCAAATTCCTGAGGTCTCCGGCTGATTTATAAGTAATGTTCCCTCCAAAGCTGACATAAAACCCCATTTCCAAAATCATTTTCAAAAAGCTTTCGCTGCCGGCGAAGCAGTGAAACTGTCCCCTTGGCAGATTCGCTATTCTGTGTAGTTCTTCCGTCATTTCTACCTCGGCCTCTCTCATATGTATAGCTACCGGCAGATTATTTCTTTGAGCCAGATCCATTTGTTTTCGGAAAAGTTCCCTCTGTTTCATTTCCGTCGTTCGCTCGATATCATAATGAAAATCCATGCCAATTTCTCCCACTCCTACCACCCTCTTCGAACTTTGAATTATCTTTTCCATTTCTTCCACTTCGTTCTCGGTTATTTTTTCCACCTCTTCCGGATGAATTCCGACCAAACAATATTCCTGATATTTTTCGGCAATGGCGAGAGCTTTTTTCGCGTCCGCCACACTGGTCGACGGCATAATGACTTTCTCCACTCCGGCTTCTTCAGCTAGCTTAAGTACTGCTTCAATGTCCGCCAGCCTCTCATCCGTCAAATGACAATGTGTATCGATTAGCATTATTTTTCTATTCTCTGAAATAGATTATCGCCTCGTTTTATTTCCTCTTTGGCGAACTGAGTTTTTAGTTTTTCGGCTGTCTCCGGCATAAAAGGAACCAGGTCCGCCCCAATTTGTCGGATAATCCGCACTAGATCTGCCAAAACAAACTGTTGCTCCTCACCGGTCAATTTCCAAACCTCTCTTTGATTTATTAAAGTATCGGCTCTTTTTATATCCTCCCAAATAAACTTCATTGCTTCATCAAAGCGGTAAGCGTTCAGTTTATTTACCACCTCTTCTCTCATTCCCAGTTTCTGTTCCGGTACTTTGAGGCCTACTCTTTCGGCCATGGTAGCTACCCGAGCCGCCAGATTTCCGATGCCGTTCGCCAGTCCGGCTTGGTAAGCTTCTTCAAATCTTTCTATTGTCACATCGGAGTCTTCAAACACACTCACTTCGGCTAATAAGAAAAATCTCAATGCATCGACACCGTACTTTTTTGACCACTCCAATGGGTTAATGGTATTTCCGAGGCTCTTGCTTATTTTCTGTCCTCCGGAGGTCAGAAATCCTCCCACAAAAATTTGTTTCGAATTTGGAAGATCGGCGGACATAAGCATCGCTTGCCACATCGCCGTTTGTTGTCGCAGATTATCCTTTCCACATACCTGCACCCCGGGCCAAAAATCATTAAATTTTTCTGTGTTCTCCGGCCAGCCAAGAGCCGAAATGTAATTGACTAAGGCATCGAACCACACATACATTACTTGAGACGGGTCTCCGGGGACTTCTACTCCCCAGGGCATTTTTGATTTGAGTCTGGAGATCGAAAAATCTTGTAAGCCACCGGCCACAAAAATTTTCATCTCGTTCTGGCGAAAGTCGGGGCAGACGAAGTTGGGCCGATCTTCATACAGGTCAAGGAGTTTTTGTTGATACTCGGAAAACTTAAAAAAATAATTTTCTTCTTCGATACTTTCTAAGTTTTGGGTCGGGTGTAGTGGACATTTGCCCTCCACCAACTCCGAGTCGGTCTTTTCCAGTTCGCACCCTACACAGTACTTGACCTTATAAGTTTTTTTGTAGATATCTCCCTTGGCCTCACATCGTTTCCAAAATTCTTGAGCTGCTTTGAGGTGGTGCTCATCCGTCGTGCGGATAAAGTTATCATAAGACAGATTCAACCCGGTTTTGAGATCGCCAAATTTGGATGCATACTCATCACAATAGGCTTGAGGATCCAGCCCGGCTTCTGTGGCTTTTTGGAATATTTTCAGGCCGTGTTCGTCTGTTCCGGTATTAAAAAAGACTTCGTCTCCCAGTTCCCGGTGCATTCTGGCTAGGACATCGGCGCGAATTATCTCCATCGCAAAACCAATATGTGGTTCGGCATTTACATAAGGCAAGGTCGTGGTGATATAAAACTTTCCCATGTTTCAATTCTACCGCACTCTTCTACTTAAAAATTCTCTTTATCCCTCCGGTAATTTTCTCGGTCCAGCCACTGGCCCACTCTTCGGCCTTGATTCTCCGAATCATCTCCTGCCAGCCTGAGTTTCCGAGGTTCTCCGCAACGGTGGCAATGGTCGCCGAACTGACCTTAATATTATTTTTGATATCCTCATAGCTCCGACCCTTGTCCAAATACAAAGCAATTCCCAGTCTCTTCAGTACCGCAATTCTTTCTCCTTCGGTCAGCACATCCTCAAAAATCTTTTTCAGATCTTCGGGCGAATCAATCTCTCCCAGCACTTGAAAGAACATTTGATCCAGCTGTCGCTCTAAGGTCTTGTTTATGGGGGTTTGTGAAAGTTGCATATTCTGTCCAAATAATAACTCTTTAATTAATTAAACCACACTTGGTGGTAAAATATGCCAGAACATTCAAAACTTGAGGAGGAACCATGACAACTATTTTGTGGTTGACCGGCCTACTTTTAGCCTCATTCATTTTTGGCATTTTAACGGGGATTCTCTCCCTTTATTCCCAGTCAAACTCCCTCTGTAATTTGTTTTTGTGGGTTTCTAGCACCTTCTGTCTTTTAACTATTTTTGCATTTAGTTTCATCATCATCGCCTGTCTCTTGGTGTATGTTTTTCACGCTGTTGGTTCACCCCTCGGCATTATCTTGTTTATGCTGTCTTACGGGTTATCGACTCTCTGGCTTCAACTCGTTTCGACTTTGGGAGCTAACTCTTTTCGAGTTTACATTCTCAAAATTCACTCTTAATAACCTGACCCGGCACACTTGCCGGGTTTTTTGGTTCCCGTCTGGCGGTGTAGTAATATATCTCCCAAGTTGCCAGCAGTCCCAAAATTAAAATGCCATTCATAATTGATCCCAGACCCAACACTCTCATCTCCAGAAAGGCCACCACTCCTAGCGACCATCTTAGTGCTCTCGTAGCTGACAATAAAAGTATCGAAAGCAGCCAAAAAAACCCTCCCATCATCAACACAGTCATCGGCAGATAGCTTCCCGGAATAATAAAATCCTTAATAGTTTCCGGATCAACTTTCCAAACTATCAGAATAATCGCCAACCAGTTCAGCCCGGCAAAAAACACTAACCAACCATATCTCTTTTTTTGTCGGTGTTTATTAATTTCCATCCCCTCAATTTAATCACACTTCCTCTTCGTGTTTTCTACGCCCGATTGCGCTAAAATGAATTATGTCTTCCGACACTTTAATTATCATCGGTTTTCTTTCCTTAGGTCTCATTGTTGTTTACCTTCTCCTCAAGCAGAAGCTGGAGACCCAAAAAACCGATCCCACCCTCAACGCTTGGCTCAAGTCTCTTCAGCAGTCTTTTGACACGACGAACCGCACGACCAATGCCTCTCTCCAGCAAAACTACCGGGAGCTTTTTTCCCGTTTGGATCAAGCTACCGCCGTCATTTCCGATCTTAAAAAAGAAGCCGGCGCCTTTGGAGAAGTCAGCCGCTCCATGAAAGATCTCCAGGATTATCTGAAGTCTCCGAAGCTCCGTGGCAACATCGGCGAGCAAGTCCTGAAAGACCTTATCGGCCAGATGTTCCCCAAGAATAGTTTCCATCTGCAGTATCACTTCAAAGGTGGTCAGATTGTGGATGCCGCCATCAAGACCCAAGCCGGTATCCTTCCTATTGATAGTAAGTTTCCCATGGAAAACTTTCAGAAGATTTATCAAGCCGGCTCCGCTACCGACAAAGCCGCCGCCCGCACAGCCTTTATCCGCGATGTCAAAAAACACATCAAAGATATTTCCGGCAAATATATCTTGCCCGAAGAAGGGACCCTCGACTTTGCTCTCATGTACATTCCCTCGGAAAGTATTTATTACGAAATCGTCAGTGAGCAAGAACTCCTGGACCTCGCCCGCGAGTCCCGCGTCTACCCAGTCTCTCCCACCACTCTCTATGCTCATCTTCAAACCATTCTTCTTTCTTTGGAGGGTCAAAAGATTGCCGGCAAAACTTCCGAAGTTTTTACTCTCCTCCGAGCCGTTCAAAAAGACTACGAAAAACTCAATGAAAATTTTACTCTCATGGGTAAGCATCTAACCAATGCCTACTCGGCCATGAATAACACTTCCCAAACCATGAACCAGATCGGGAACAAGCTCGACTCCGCCCGCCAGCTCAAAACCGGTCTCCTCCCTGAAGACACGGAAAATTAACCCATTTCCTTTCCTTATTCTTCCGCTAATGTATCTATCGTTACCGGCAAACCCTCCGGCCAGCAGTGCTTCAAAAAGTCACAGTTCTCACAAGTAGTGTAGTTCGTCGTCCGCTCAAACTTCAATGCCCGGATATCAGCCACCGAAGATTTGATTGTCTCTTTTAACTCCGTCACTTCTTCCTCGGTAATATTAAAAGGCTCTTTCTTGAAGATCCCTTTTTCCGGCTCGATAAAATCAATCACCGTCTGCACTACCTTATATTGGAAGGATTTATCCAAGTCTGCGAGTAAGGTATAGAATACCAACTGCCGCTTATAATCTCCATCGGAGCTCTTAGTCTTACCCTCTATGTCATTCCTGGTCTTTGGAGAGCCCGTCTTGTAGTCCGTAAAACGAACCCATTTTTCTTCTCTGCTTGTGAGGTCAATTCGGTCTGCCTTGCCGGACAAAGGAATATCTCCGAGCATCACTGAGGAGGAAAGACTATCCCCAAACTTCTTCTCGGTAAAAAGGCTTGGCTCAAACTCTTTCTCATACCGGTCATAATAGGCCGACAGTACTTCTCGGCCGTGTTCCAATCTGGCTTTGGACTCGGCTTTAGTCATCACTTCTCTTTCAAGTGCTACTTCGAAGTCTCGCAAAAATTCTTCTTTGGTTTCCAATTTTTCACCATTGTTTATTCCCAGATAGAGCCTCTCCAAAGCAAAGTGGACCGCTGTCCCAAAACACATCGCCGGTGCTTTGGCTCTCGGGATTTTGTACAGATTATCCAGCTTAAATTTATAGGCACACTTGAGAAAAGTATTGAGAGCCGTCGGACTGAGCTTAAAGTTTTCAATCAACTCTTTCAAATATTCCTTTTCTCCCTCGTGCATCGTCGGGATTATCGGCATCTGCATCCGAGAAGCTAAAATCTGTGCGGCTTTCTTTTCCAAGCCGGAAGTTTTTATTCTTTTCATTTTGTCTGCCGGTAAGTCAGCCAAAAAGAGGGAGGGATAGGTCATCTTCACTGAGGAGCTGTACTTGGTGGAACCCACTATATATAGCTGTTGCTTCGCCCGCGTCACGGCTACATAAAATAGCCGTCGCTCTTCCGCATTCTTATCTTCTTTGCTCACATCTTGCTCATTTATAATTCCCGGCGGTAGTTTGATCATCTGTCTGCGACTCGAATTTCCCCAGTGAGTATCCGCAAAGCGATAAATATAAACAAGTTTCCACTCCAGTCCCTTGGCTTTGTGAGCCGTCGTTAGAGTGACCGCCTTGGCATCCGAGATCAGCACTTGCTCTTCTAGTTTCAGTCCGTTCTCTTCCATCACTCCGAGATTGATGACATAGCCAAACAAATCCAGGCCGGGACAAACACTCGCTTGTTCCTTCGCATCTTCATAAAGCGTCCCAAAGCGGTTTAGCTCGATAATCGGCTGGCTGAGTCCCAAAACATAATCCAGAAGCCCCGACTCTTGAAAGATAATCTGAAACATCTCCGGCAAAGTATGTGAGACCGAACGGCCGGTCCAAGATAACAATAAATTAAATTTCTGAATTAAGTCATCATCCAGTTCCGGGTGGGCATCTTGGAGAGTATCCACTAGCGTCTTTCGATTTTGATACGCATAACGCGAGGCCTTCAAGATGGGCAGCGGTTTAAGGCCAAAGAAGGGATAATTCAAAACGGTAAACAGGTCAAGATCATCTACCGCTCCGGGTAAGAGAGTAACTACCTTCAGTATTTTTAGAAACTGGGAAACGAGCGGGGTTTGCAAAACATCGGTACCCCCTTCCAAGCGGTACGGAATATTCTTTTGTTTGAAAAGATTAATCAAATTTTCGATATCACGATTCTGCTTCACAATCACCGCTATCTCCTCTGCCGGAATTCCGCCCCTTATCTTTTGCTTAATCGAACGGCAAATAAATTCATCTTCCAGGATTGAGGAATTAAACTTGGCCGTCTTAATCGGCAAATCCCGATATTTCACTTGATGGTTTAGGGGTGCCTCGCCAATAAGTTTGGCTGATGAGACCAGCAGACTCTGAGTCGAACGATAATTATCCACCAGGGTCACTTCCGTGTGCCCCGGAAATCTTTTCTTAAAGGCCAACAAATTTTCTTTGCTTGCCCCTTGAAAACGGAAGATGGACTGGTTCGGGTCTCCCACACAAAAAATGTTTGCCGCCTCGCCCCAGAAAGAGGATAGGGCAAAGACTAATCTGTTCTGGGCCGAGTTTGTATCCTGATACTCATCGACCAAAATGTACTGAAAATTTTCTTCATACTGGGCCAAGAATTCTCGGTCGTTCTCGAAGGCTTCCACTACCCAATTAATCATGTCGTCGAAATCCATCCGCCCTTGCCCTTTTAGTTTCTCTTCGTATTTTTCGTAAATGACGAGTAACTCCTGATTCTTCAACACTAGCGTTTCCTGTTCGTTCTTGGCGGTCTTACTCATGTCTACTTTCTCTATTTCAAACTCCTCCGTCAGAATCGACACCAGCTCCGCAAACTTCGGCAGGGTAATTCCTTCTCGCTTCAGGGTTGAGATACTACTGATGATGTCTTTGATATACATGAGAGGGGCGTTCACCGGCTTCAGCGACTTAAGAGAATTCTTTTCTAGAATATCGGTGATGATATTGACTCGCTCCAACTCAGTCACATTTTGCATTCCGGCCGGTCGGCCAAAACGGTCGGGATTATCCGCGATGATTTCATTACAGAGCGCATGGAAAGTGCCGATCTTCACATGGTATCCATCTTGACCAATCAGCCCGATTAATCTTTCTTTCATCTCTCTTGCGGCGGCATCGGTATAGGTGAGCGCCAAGATAGAGCCGGGGTCGGTGTCTGTTTCTTTGAGAATATTGGCTATCCGTACCGTCAGCACTTGTGTCTTCCCCGTACCGGGGCCGGCCAGCACCAATACCGGACCTTCAATACTATCGACGGCTTGTCGCTGGGTCGGATTTAATTTTTGGTAAGCCGTTTCAAAGGCGGCAGTCACAGGCATGAGTTATTGTATCTCGAAAATCATCTTTGTTTTCCTTTGGTATATTTATTCAATGACCGAAATTGACCAAAAAAAACTCCTCGAAAATAAATTTTCTCAGTCTCCCTTACCTTTTTATAATCCAGAAGTCTACGAAACCAAACTCGGTCTTTCATACCTCAGGGAACCCGGTGTCGCTATCATCTCTATTCCCCATGTCGATCTCTCCGGTGCTCAAGGTTTTCTTGATGGTTTCCCCCGAGAGTTGGAATTTTTTAAGTATCTCGAGGACCCCACCCCTTTGCCATCATCCGAATCTCTATGTAAATTTGCCGGCCAACTTTGTTTTCTTAGCCACGGTCCTCAGCGCACTCTCAATGATGAAGCTGCCAAATATTTTCATAATATCAAAGAGTCTGGCCATGGCTCGGTTCTCGAACATGCGAATATTTCGATTCTAATGTGGGGAATTTCCCGCAGTCTCACTCACGAGCTAGTTCGTCACCGCGCCGGTTTCGGCTTCTCTCAAGTTTCTCAGCGCTATGTCGGCGGCCGCACTCTCCGCTTTGTCGAGCGTCCCGAATATGTCGAGGACAAATTTCTTCACGAACTTTTTGAAGATCGCATCGAGCGGACCCAACGCGAGTACGAAGGTATTACCGAATACTTACTTGAAAAACAAAAAGCCGGCAGTGAAATTCTCAGTGCCGACCGCAAAACTGATCTTCGTAAAAAAGTTCGCCAGGCGGCCAGGTCTCTCCTCCCGAACGAGACCGAAGCTCCTCTCGTCATCACCGGCAATGTCCGGGCGTGGAGGCATTTTCTTAATATGCGGGGCAGTGAACACGCCGAGGTCGAAATCCGCCGGGCCGCCTTTGAGACTTACCGCTGTCTCTCCCAAGTGGCTCCTCTTCTCTTCGAAGACTTCGCGGTTGCTCATCTCTCGGACGGCACCCACGGCCTCAAAACTCTGTTTCCTAAGGTTTAGCAGGTCTTATAGTATAATTCTCTCTCAGAACCTTACCATTTAGGAGGCAAATTTGTCTACTCGTTCCGAATCCCTCTTCAATTTGGCCAACGAAGTCCTCACCGGCCACCCCTTAAGCACGATCGACCTTTATGGTCTTGCCGCTCTCATTCAGATCAACCGTTTCAGGCCTGAATTTCTTCCAGGGCCCAAGACCATCTCCGGCCATCCTCAAACTCGTAAGGATGAAATCTTCCGCCTGGCCGAAGCCTACTGGGGGATAAAACCTCAGTCTTGGCTTGAGATGGAAAACGCTTGGCTGAAGCTCGCTCGGGTCGAATCCGGGAGCCAAGCCGAAAAAGGCAAAGACCAGCTTGATGATGTTATCTCTGCCGAGCTCCTCGTTCGTTTGGTGGCTACTACGGCCTTTATCGACGGCTTGAATAAAGCCGATTATGAAGGCACCAAACTGGCCCGCAAAGCTGCCCTCGGAGCGATCAACCTTACCCTGTCTGAGGTCATCTTCAAAGGCCAAACGAGAATGGAGCGTTTTGGAGACAAATCGGTTTACGCTCACTTGAAAGCGGCCGGCGTTATGATCGGCACCGGGGGTGGGAAGTATCTACCATATCCATATTCATCTCTACCCACGCTATTTCAATTTCTTGACGGAGAAAAATTTTCTCCTGATATTTACCTTTAATATCTCTATCCCGCTCTTACGAGCGGGATTTTTTTAACCTTTATTCCCAAAAGCCGGTGAGACCGCAAACGGAATCTCTTCCCAGTCTTTTGCCTTTCTTACTTTCAAGTTCTTTGCCCAGACCGCATCGAGAATTTTGGTATCGACACCTTTATTTTTGGCCATGGCCCGGAGGGCCAGTAAGTCCTTCGGAAAACACTTACCCCCAAAGCCTTTTAAAGTCGTAATGTCTAGATGAGTGTCCAGAATTCTTTTATCTCCCACCACCATTTTCTTTACCTCTTCATATTTAATTCCCAGTTTTTCGCAGATTTCCGCCATCTCATTGGCAAAAATTACTTTCGTTGCCAGGAAACAATTAGCCATGTACTTCACCATTTCGGCCGAAGTGGGATCCGTTTGGAAGATCGGTGCCAACGGCAACACAGCCTGATACATCGCCGAAACTCGTCGAGATACCTGATCATTACTCGCCCCAATCACTATCCTATCGGTGTTTACAAAGTCTTGGAGAAAGGATGCTTCTCGGAGAAACTCCGGATTGAAACAAAACAAGCTTTCCGGATATTTTTTGATATACCCTGCGGTGGTCCCCGGCACCACCGTCGACTTGATGATGATTACTTTATCCGTGCCCTTGGTCAGTTTGGCCAGATCTCGAATAGACTCATCCATAATCCCGAGGTCTATCCCGGACTCATCCTCTCGAATAGGTGTCGGCAAGCACACAAAAATATAATCGGAATTTATTGTTACCTCCTCCAAACTTTCCAGATTTTTATATTTATCATAAATATGAATTTCGTGGTTCGAAAAACCATACTCGACCGCTTGCCCGACAAAACCATAGCCGATAATGCCAATCCGGAACCGTCTCTTGGATTTTAAATTGGCGCTCTGACTCACCGGCATTACTCCTCTGGCCCCGCCGCTATTTTGCTGAAGTCGGCCCTTGTCGATCAAGGTTTTTATATATTGGTGAATCGTCGGAATGCTTTTCTTGAATTTTTTGGCTATTTCTTCCAAGGTCGGGGAGAATTGATTGGCCGCCACATACTCTTCAATATAATCTAAAACCTGTTTTTGTTTGGGAGTTATACCTAACATATTACTAATAAATTACTAATATAATACATATTAATCAATTATTTACCGGAAGTCAAATCAGAAAATTACTTAAAAGGACCTCTTAGGTCCGGCGGTAGATACTTCGACACTTCAAACATTGCCTCTACTGCGGCCAAATCAGATTCTTGGGCCGTTATATAAAAAGGTTGGCCAATAATCACTTGAATTTTCTTTTCCTCTTCCCAGATCGCCATCGGTACCGTGGGAATCCCCATCTTGGTGGCCAATATGGCGATCTTCCCTGACCCTTCATGAAATGTTTCCGTAGGTGAGATACAACCTCCTTTTTCTATATGTCCCTCCGGTGAGATGGCAATCAAATTTCTATCTTTAAAACTTCTGAGTATTTTTCTGATGGCGATAGCTCTTCCGGTCAAATAATCCTTTCTGTTTTCGGCAGTTGGAATCGGAATAATCTGATCGGGATACAAGCCATAAACTCGATTTAGGAGGGTCGGTGAACCGGGAAGAGCTACTTTTTCATTTAACTTATTTGACAACATCGTAATTTCCGAAGCAATGGTTAGTTTTATTCGCTGTTTCGTCCGGTCAAAAACTTTAACTGACAGATCTAAAATTGCCGGAATAATTAAATTATTATTTGGATGATTGAAAACTATCACCGCCCCACTCTCCGGCATGTTTTCCAATCCCGTTATCTCAATTTTTGACTCCTTTTCCATCTCGCTCAAAATTTTTCTGGCATCCTCGATCAAGTCTCTTCCTGTTTCACCTCGTAACATCGCCACCACCATCTCCCTCATTAAGCCGGCTCGGTAAAACGACGCCGCAATTCCCGGCAGACGGGAAAGTTCCGCTGACACTGGCATATGAGCAATGATACCAACAATTAAAATAATTGCTATATTTAATTCATATGGACCAAACCACTACTTACAATTGGTATCAAACTTTAATAAAACCCACCTGGGCGCCCCCTTCCTGGCTCTTTGGTCCGGTTTGGACTATCCTCTATCTCTTAATTGCCCTCTCTTTTGGCACTGTTCTTTATCGTGTCTATAAAAAAAAGCTCAAGAGATCCTTCGCCTGGCCCTTTATTCTGAATCTTATTTTTAATTTCGCCTTTACCCCTCTACAATTTGGCCTTCGTAGTAACCTTCTTGCCGCCCTTGATATCCTGCTCGTTTTGGTCACCCTTATCTGGTCCCTCAAAATTATTTATCCCAAGATTCGCTGGGTGACTTATATCAATTTACCTTATCTGGCTTGGGTTAGTTTTGCCACCATTCTTCAGCTCACCGTCACCTATCTGAATCTCTAAGAGATGTCTTTTCTTTATGTCTTGCTTAGTCTCTGCGGTCTTTTCTTGACCCAGCGTCAAATAAACCTTTCTCTTTCCCGTCTTATTTTTCGGCTGGGTGGCAACCGTAATCTTTTGATTTGGTTTTGGAGTCTCATCTTTTTTCCCGGGACCATCATCCACGAAATTTCTCATTTTCTGGTAGCGGCCGCTACCGGAACTCGGACCGGGAAAATCGAGATCTTTCCTGAATTCATTCAGGATCTTCACTCCCCGGGAGAGCGCCACGGTGTCGCTCTGGGTTCTGTCCAGGTCTCGCGGATGAATCCTCTTCAGGGTTTCTTGGTGGGGTTGGCTCCCTTCATCTCCGGTATGACTCTCCTGGTTTGGCTAGCCACTCTGATGAGGCATAACTATCAAATCCAAAATATCTACCCCCTACTTTTCCAGATCTATTTATTTTTCGTTATTTCTAACTCCTTTTTCCCCAGCTGGTCGGATATCAAGCAAACTCTACCTCTCTTTTCTTTTTCGGCTCTCGCTGTTCTCTTGGCCTGGTATTTTGGCTTTCAATTCTCTCTTGGGGCCGGTTCTTCTGTTTGGATCTTGCTTGATACCATGACCGGTGCTCTCCTGATTAGTCTCTTTTTTAATCTAATCATCATCGGCTTCTTATTTCTTCTTAATAGTCTTCGTCGCCGATAGCTTAAAATACCTCATGAATGTCCGTCTCGAACCCTCTTGGAAGAAAATTTTGGAAGATGAATTTGAAAAACCATATTTTCTGGACTTAACTGCGTTTGTCCGAAGTGAGTATCGAAACAAAACCGTTTTCCCTCCGGCCAAATTAATTTTTGCCGCCCTCGACAGTTTGCCGTTTGAGGAGGTGAAGGTCGTCATCCTGGGCCAAGACCCCTACCATGGTCCGGGCCAAGCCCACGGTCTTTCTTTCTCTGTTCCGGATGGTGTCAAGTCACCTCCCTCACTCCAAAATATTTATAAAGAAATCGAAACTGATCTGGGACACCCTACTCACGCCTCCGGTAATCTGGAGCACTGGACCAAGCAAGGTGTCTTGCTTCTGAACGCCACTTTAACCGTTGCCGCCAATAGTCCGGGGTCTCACCAAAATAAAGGTTGGGAAACCTTTACCGATGCTATTATCCGCGCCCTGGCAGAAAGAAAAACTCATCTGGTCTTCATCCTTTGGG
Source organism: Candidatus Collierbacteria bacterium (assembly GCA_023245265.1). Lineage (GTDB taxonomy): Bacteria > Patescibacteriota > Microgenomatia > UBA1400 > MFAQ01 > UBA10133. The sequence goes on along the minus strand of JAHFKQ010000008.1, from coordinate 5,316 downwards.
GTAATTATGCCCAAAAGAAAGGAGCCTTCATCGATACCGGCAAACACCTGGTCATCAAGTCTCCCCACCCCTCACCCTTTTCCGCCCACTCCGGCTTTTTCGGCAGTCGACCCTTCAGCCGTACTAATCAATACTTGCTCGAACACGGACTCACTCCTATCGAGTGGTAGCAATAACCTGACACCTCTTGGTAGGTATTTTGCATTACTATTTACGCAATGGAATTCGCTCGCCGCTTCGACGCTGAAAAATATTCTTTCTCCGGTCGGGGTGAAGTCTACTCTTTTACCGTTGTTTATGAAGCTCCTCGGGGTTTCACTCAGTTTGTGCCTTATATCGTCGCTCTGGTAAGACTTTCGGAGGGACCCCTCATCACCGCTCAACTCACTGATGTTGAGATCGAAGATATTTATATTGGTCTGCCGGTCGAGATGGTTACTCGCAAACTTTCCGAGGACGGCGACCGCGGGCTCATTAGCTACGGTTATAAATTTCGACCACCACTACTTAGAGCCAGCGGAAAAAACTCCCCGGAAATGAAACCGCTTGACCCCCGAACCGGCGTTTAAACTCCGTAAAACCTCTCCATCTTTTTTGTGGCCACCTTTCATCGAAGATTCCCTCCAAATCAAAAAATTTAAGGCCGTTTTTTTTGGCTCTGAGCATTTCTTCCCAGACCAGTTTGTAGTGGGCACCGGAGATTCGCCCTTTCTCACTCGTCCAGGTCTGGTAGTAGTTTGCCATATCTGAGGTATACAAAATCAAAAGCCCCGAATAATGATCATCTCCTTTTCGGCTTACGATCAATTTTGCCCGTCCTTTAAATCTTTTGATGATACTTTTGAGTTCCGTTTTTTTCATCGTCCAGATTTTGCTATTCTTTTTCCAGAGTTCAAAAAATTCATCAATTTTTATCTCTTCGATTTGCGCCTCTTTGTTTTTGATCACTTGGCGTTTGGCATTTTCCGATAAATTTTTCCAAAGGTCGTTTTCCGACTGCGTTAAATCCACCATGTAGGTTTTGGTAGCCAAGTACGGCATCATCGATAGTTTGTAACCGGCCATTCGGTAGCCTAGGGGGTCTTGCACTCTGAGAGGCTCAATGACCGAGCTGACTACCCCATACTTTCTTTTAAGTTGTTTGAGTTCTCGCCAGCCTGGGTCATACTCGGACCGCTGGAGCTTTAACATCTTTAGTCCCAAAATCCCCAAGGGCACAATAAAAGCCTTCATTCGATGAACTCCATCTTCTGCCCGCAAACTCACCACTTGCCAGCCTTTATCCGTCAAATAATTTTTCCAGCCAAGACACTGTCGAATATCCTCCATCTATTTTCTAAACTTGGCCAAGATTTTCAGTAATACCCATCTCGTCTTTTCGGCCCATTCATAAAGCCGATACTCGGTTCGGTTTATCACCAAATCATAACTCCCGACAAACTCTTGAAGTTCGGCCCCGAACCCTTGTTTAAATCGGTGAAATCCATACCAAGGATCTTTAATATCCGGGTTTGGCCCCAGACTGCCCCACAAATCAAATAGTTTGGCTCCTTGTTTTTTGCCAAACTTTATCGCTTCCCACATCATCAAATTATTTGCCATCACCTCTCGATGCCTGTCACTCGAGGCTCCGTAAGGATAATAAAGGACATCGTTTAGTTCAAACAGCACCCAGGTCGTCAGGGTCTCACCTTCATAGACAGCCTTAAAAAGATGTCCCATCTTCGTTCCGATCATCGTCTGCCACATCTTGCGGTGATAATTTTTGCCATGAGCAAAAAAGCCTTGTCTCTTGGTCGTCACTTCCATCAATTTCCAGTATTCTTCAAAGCCTTTTTCCGAGTTATCTTCAACTATTTGGACTCCCTTTTTCTCGGCCAAGCGCAGGTTGTAACGAGTTTTTTGGTGCATCCCTTTCAAGAGTTCTTCTTCACTCTTGCTAATATCCAGCTGAAATGAGTACTTGGTAAATAAAGGTTTTCCCTTGGCTAGGTCAAATTGCTCACTCAAGACACCAATTTTTTTTAGTGCTACCTCACTCACTTTTTCGTTTGGCTCGAACTTGACCATAATCGCCCTTCTTTTTTGGGCTAGTGAGGCAATCGCCCGCAACGCTTCGTCATCGGGTATCACTGACTTTGGGCAATAGCCGATAAAACGGTTCGTCTTTGGTATCCGGTGCCAGGTAATCTGATAAACCGCTTGGACTTTGAGTTCCGTTTCTTGAATCAATCTGGTCACCAAGACCCCCGTTTCTTTTCGGAAATCTCCCCACTGCCAGGACTGTAAAGGGTGTCTGGCTAGCGTATTAAATATCTTTTGGTCTTTTTCGGTCGCTTCTCTAATCACAAATATATTGTACCCTCTCTCACCTTGTCATTGCGACTGATGATAATTAGACTAAAATGTTTGAGTGGAAGGAAATAATCTCAACGCCGAACAACTAATCGCCGTCACTCACCGGGAAGGACCTCTGCTGGTGCTCGCCGGTGCCGGCTCCGGCAAAACTAGGGTCTTGATCCATCGTGTCGCCTGGCTCATTAAAGAAAAGCATGTCGATCCTTCCACCATCGCTCTCTTGACCTTTACCAACAAAGCGGCGGGGGAGATGAAAGAGCGCATCAAAAAAATGGGCGAGAAAAAAAACGAGATCGGTTTTTCCGGTACTTTCCACACTTTTTGCGCCAAACTTTTACGAAAATACGGTTCTATCGTCGGTCTCAATCCCCACTATGTCATCTTTGATACGGGGGACTGTGAGTCCCTCATGAAAAATATTTTAAAAGACCTCTCGATTGACCCTAAACAAAGTAAGCCGGGGATGTTCTTGGCTCTTATTAGTAAAATGAAAAATGATTTGGTCACCCAAAAAATGGCCGAGGAGAGAGCTCATGATTATCTCTACCGGCAGGTCGCCAAAGTCTGGCGCGAGTATCAAGATCGGCTCAGAAAAAATAATGCCGTCGACTTTGATGATCTACTGGTCAAAGCGGTTGAAGTTTTAAAAAACAAAGAAATTCAAAAGGAAGTGAACGAACAACTCCAATGGATACTGGTGGATGAATATCAGGATACTAATAAAGCCCAGTTCGAGCTGACCAAGCTCTTGGCCGGAGATCGCCACAATATCACTGCTGTGGGCGACGCCGCCCAAGCTATTTACTCCTTTCGGGGGGCAGATTATCGGAACCTCCGACTTCTGGAGGAAACCTATCCGGACTTAACCACCGTCGGTCTGCCCAAAAATTACCGCAGTACCCAATCTATTTTGGATGCTGCCTATAGCGTCGTCAGTAATAATGTCAACCATCCGACCTTGAAACTCTCGGCTACTCGCGAAGTGGGTCAAAAAATCAATCTCTACGAAGCTCAAGATGAAAAAGATGAGGCCAAATTCGTTGTTGAGCAGTGCCGAAAAATTAGTGACCGAGATGAAGAGGTCGCCATCCTTTATCGAACCAACGCCCAGTCTCGCGCTTTTGAAGATGAGCTTCTTAAACGAGACTTGCCCTATAAATTAATCGGTGGCCTGCGCTTTTATAACCGAGCTGAAGTCAAAGACCTGGTGGCTTATCTCCGGTTAATTAATAATTCCGAGGAAGATGTCAGCCGTCAACGCATCGAAAAACTCGGCAAAAGAAAAGCGGCGGTTTTTGATGACTGGCTCTTCCGCCAGGCCAAAGAAAAAATTGCCAATGGCCAGCCGGGAGAACTCCTCGAGGAAATCGTTAATATCACCAATTATCTCGACCGCTTTGACGAACGGGACGAAGAAGATGTCGCCCGTCTCGAAAATATCAATGAACTCTTAGCAGTCGCGAGCGAATACGAAACCGTCGGCCAGTTTCTGGAAAGTGCCGCTTTATCTGAGTCCGATATCAAACAGCACCGGAGTAATGCCAAGATAAACCTCATGACCATTCATGCCGCCAAAGGCCTCGAATTTCCCGAGGTCTTTGTTGTCGGTTTGGAAGAGGGTATGTTTCCGCACTCCCGTTCGATGTTTGAAGGTGGCAAAGAAGAAATCGAGGAAGAGCGTCGTCTGATGTATGTCGCCATGACCCGGGCCAAAGAAAACCTGACTATTTCTTTCGCTCGCTCCCGCCTTATTTTTGGTGGCCGACACCAATCCATTCCCTCTCGTTTCTTGGCTGAAATTCCGGAAATCCTTCTGAAAAAAGTCGGTCTCTCTAGGCAATTTGAGAAGGCCGAGAAAAAAGAAGATCTCTTCGATGAATATGGCGACAAAAAACGCATCATCGTCCAAGACTGGGAAGTGGCCGAAGCCTCTAAAGAAGACTTCGACGACATCGATAACTGGTAGAGGATTGTGTCGTGGTGCAGAAGTCTAGCAAACAAACGCGCGCAGAGATGCCCCCGTACTCGGAGCGAGTCGAGCACATTTTTTGCGGACTTCGAACCATATCCAGATTGGTATAATATAATTAGTGAAATACATTATTGGCAACTGGAAAAGCAACCAAAATATCACCGAGTCCCTCATCTGGCTGGATGAACTTTCCGCTCTCCGTCCCAGTTTTTCCTCCTCCGTCTCTGTCATTCTTTGTCTCCCTTTTACCGATATCGCTTCTTTTAATCATAAAATCGCCGATCTGGGTCTGCCCATCATCTCCGGCTCTCAAAATGTCTCTCATTTGCCACCCGGCAAACATACCGGTGAGATAACGGCTAATATGCTGGCCGAGTTAGTAAACTACTGTCTCGTCGGTCACTCTGAGCGCCGACACGAATTTGGTGAAACTTCTGAGATTGTGGCTCTCAAGGCGCGCTATCTTTTGGAAAACTCCATCACTCCGATAGTCTGTCTCGATACTCCTTATCTTGATGAGCAAGTCAAAGAACTTTTTCACCACGATGTCGATGTTTCCCGCTGTTTCTTTGTTTATGAACCTATCTCGGCTATCGGTACCGGCAAGCCGGTCGAGCCTACCGACGCCAATCATGTCTGCACCCAAATTGCCTTTCTGACGGACAACTCGGCCCCGGTACTATATGGCGGTTCTGTTTCCTCGGACAATGCCGCTTCATTTGTCAGGCAAGGCCGCATTGACGGTGTCTTGGTCGGTACCGATAGCCTAGAGCCGACTCTCTTTGCGGGTATTATTACCAGTCTTTCTTAATCACCGTGAAATTAAGTCATCTTCGGCCCATGCGCTTTTTTGTCAAAATCATCGATTACCTTCAAAAACATTTTTGGCTTCTTCTTTCGACGCTTCTTCTCGCTCTGGTGGTTTCTCTTGGTTTTCAGGGGTATCGTTACTTACTGAAGTTGAATGTCAAACCCGAAAATCTTTT
>JAHFKQ010000050.1 GCA_023245265.1 Candidatus Collierbacteria bacterium | reverse complement strand
TATTACCCCCAGAAATGGGGGTAATTTTGTATAAAAAACCCACCGGTGAAGGTGGGTAGTAGGAAAATAAATTTATGCCTAGTCGGGAGGCAAGTATGAGGGCCGGCTGTAATCGTTTTTGAGCCAGGAGTCATCGCCCAGATCTTTGGCCAACTCTAAAGAGAGGCCGAAGAAAATCTTAGCGGCAATCTCCATGCCCAGACGAAAGAATTCATTTTTTGAGAAAGGATAGTCTTTGAGGTACTGGAAAACCAACGCTCCGGAAGGATCGAGCTTGAGGAGATTACAGGTGGCGTTGAGATCGGTGGCAATTTGTTCTTGAACTCGAAGTAGAGTGAAGTCAGAGGTAGGGTTCACCAACTGCTCATAGAGCCCCAACCTTTCGGCTCGGGTGGAGACTTTGCGGCAGACGGCCGAAGCCATGAGGGTTTCCAGAGGGTAACGGAAGCCCAGGGCAAGCGTCTTGAGATCGGCATCCGACATCCCGATCGAGACCAGAGTGTCATGATCCAGACGAAGCAAAGTCGAGTGGGCATCCATCATCGGGGAGATGGCCACGGATATGGCGGCGGCGTGTTCAAACGACGGGCTGAGATCGCTCTTGATATTCCGGAGAACTTGGACGGAATCGAATTGGGGGAGCAAGGGGGAGCCTTGATAAAGAGAGGAAGATTGGCTGGACATAGTGCCTCCTAAATATTTATATGGGAAAGAACAACTGGGTATATTGTATCAGGTGGGGGGTATATTTGGCGAAAAATGAGGCTAAATTATTTATGGGATAACTTATTATTTGGCTATAGGTTGAAGAACTTGACAAGACATGATATATTAGCTGTAGATAGCAAAATTCCTTACAAATTTATGAAAAATCTGCTCAACCGATTAGTGAATAGACGCAAAAAGTCTATCCGCCAAGCGGTACATTTAAGAAATTCCGGAACAGCGCAAATCTCTCGGCTGGGCCTTCTTGGTCAAAGCCTGATTGTGATGAGTCGGTAATTTATTTCCTTGTTTTTTTGTGGGGATCCTTGAAAAATAGTCTATTTTTAGACAGAAAAAAAGCAATATCACCGTAGCCTAACTCGAATGACATTGCTTTTCTTTTTCTAGCTATCGTCTGGACAGTAGACTTTAACTGAATACAGATTAACACTCCCAAAAAAGGGTGTCAACTGTAACAAAAGGCCTCAAAGAGAGGAGTGATGACCAGTCGGGCAGGCAGGTCGTCACCCTCACTGTGAGGCTTTTTGGTTGATAAGCCCTCTAAAAATATTTTTTTAGGAGAGATAAATGCCCAAATGGGAGTACTTGAAAAGATCACTGACTAATGATCTGACTGAGATTGAACTGAATGTTTTAGGTGAACTAGGGTGGCAGTTGGTTTCGGTATTATCCACGCCCGCGCGGATCACTTACATTTTTATGAGACCGCTGGATCCATACTCGGAAAAGTCAGAAAACAATCTGAAATCATTTCATAAATTTGAAGGGTAAACTTTGCCCGCCTTCATCGGCGGGTTTTTTGTGGCTGGGGAGGTAAGAGATGATAAAATCTCTCATCTGTTCTTTGAAAAGGAGGTCAGGATGACTAATGGCTTTAAAAAGACGGTGGAGACATATAAGCAGGCCAAGACACTGGCGGCCGAGTATTACATCAGTCCGGAAATATTTGAAATTGAACGACAGAACATCTTTGAAAAGACCTGGTACTGTGTCGGGCACTCGAGCCGCATCCCCAACCCCGGAGATTATTACCTACAGGAAGTCTTCGGTGACAGCTTGATTATCTTGCGGGATAAAGAGGGGGAAGTGAGAGCGCATTACAATGTGTGTGCTCATCGCGGCACTCAGATCTGTCCGGTTTTGCCGTATGGGCTAGACTCAAAAAACTTGGAACGAAGTACTTTGCAGTGCCGCTATCATGGCTGGACTTATGATCTGAAAGGGGCCTTGATCGGAGCGGGACAAATGAAGATGGTGCCGGCGTTTGAGAAAGAAGAAAACGGTTTGACCAGTTTGCCAGTGAAAATTTGGGTGGGTTTTATTTTTATCGCCCTTTCCCCTAACCCGGTGGCTTTTGAAGACCTGTATAAGCCGATACTTAACAAACTGGGTGACTGGAAAATAGAAGGACTACAGCCATTCGGATCCGCCGATGTCCAAGTGGTCGAGGCCAACTGGAAATTGATCATGCTGAATTTTAACGAGTGTGATCACTGTGCCACGATTCACCCGACCCTCATGAAACACATCGACAGTAAAAGCGCGATGAATGATCTGTCTAAGGGGCCGATTCTCGGTGGATTGATGAAAATTACCAACGGAGATAGCCTGACGGAGTCCGGAAAGATATGTGGAGTTCCATTGGGAGGTCACTTGACTTTAAGGACGGTCCGGATGGGCTATTACTACTCGATGCTCGGGAACTTTCTTCTAAATATCCATCCGGACTATGTCATGTTTCACTATTTAACGCCATTGTCGGCGACCAGAACCAGCATCGAAACGGTTTGGCTCTTTAATCCCAGCTCTTTTGGCTGGGCAGGATTCCGACCAATGGAAGCGATCAATGTCTGGCGAAAAACCAATCATGAAGATTGGGAAATCTGTGAAGAAGCCCAAAAAGGGATATCTTCCAGAGGCTACAAACCAGGCTGGTACTCGCCGAGCGAAAGCCTCCTGGTGGCCTTTGATGAAGAATATTTGAAACTAATGAGTAACAGGAAGGAAATTGGGTACTTATAGTTCGATCGTAATCCCCCTAATTAAATAGGGGGATTTTTTTATGGCTTTAAGTGGGGAAAGAGTTTTTTGAGGAGCCAGACGAAGAAGGGAGTGATCAAAAAGAAAAAGCCGAGGAACTGAAGGTACTGGGGAAGATAGATAACGATGATGGGTGAGGGGGTAGAGGGAAGTGACCAGGAGTTGTACCAGAGGGTGGAGTCTTGGTGAGGGAGTGCAGTGAGTCGAGGATATTCAAAAATAATTTTGGTGATCAGTAACCAGGAGGGAAGCCGGAGGTCGGCCTGGGGCACCACGAGAGCTTGCCAGTAGGGAGATTTGGTTTGGTAAAGATTTAGGGCACTGGCCTCCGAGGAGGTGGTAAGCGTGTAGAAGAATTCGGCCGGATGAGAGGTAGACAAGAGAGTGCCGGAAGTAGAAAGAGCGGCAGAAGGGCTAACGGAAATCGCTTTCATAAAGGCCAGGGGAATGGGGCGAAGAGATAAATTTCTCAAGAGATTGGAGGTCACCCGTCGGCCAAAGGATTGATTGAAAAGATGTAAGGTGTAGCCGACGCCTTCATCCGGATTGGCGACCGGTTGAATGATGGACTGAGTCAGGGTAGTTTTGGCCAGTCGTTCGTGAATATCACAGCGGAAGGTAGATTGGTTTTCTAGACAAACGGTCAAAGGTAAACCCTTTTGGGCCTCGGCTTGGAGAGAGAGTAAATAATTTATCGAATGGGGCAACTGGCGAAGATTAAGATAATCGCATTCAATGGCGTTTTGGCTTTGATATAAAAAGCCATCTTTGGAAACCAATTTATTAGTTGGGCCATTATTAAACTGATCACAGTTGCGACTCTCGGGGAAAAGGCCGTTACTTTCCGGAATTTGACGGAGATCGTACTCGGTATTGGTGATGGGTAAAGAAATCTGAAGTGTGTTATTTCCCTCCGCCAGATCGATGGTTTGGTCCGACACCGGCTGAAGCCTGGGTCGCGAAGAAAATAATAACGGATGGGCGGAAAGGGTGATGTCACGATAAGTAATTTCTTGGACCGAGTGGGTATCGGCCGCTTCCAAAATTAAATTGGCTTGTTGGTCTTGGCCGGTAGAGGTGGCAAAAAGCTGGACCCGACGCGGAGTGGTGCGGGGCTCGAGCGATTGGGGAATTTCCTCGGCGGTGTAGTCCCGGCCGGAAATATTGGCATTGCCCGGAGTGAGTGTAGGTGAAGAGTAGGTGAAGGATAAAGAGGTGAGAGACCCGCCCGGGATTTGAGGTAAAGGAGTAGAAAGGCAACCCACCACATCGGTGCCGATGAGTGAGATGGAGCCGGCAGTGACGATTTTTTCGATCTTCCGATTTGGCTTATGACTGTAGCACTGGACCGGATCGACGAGAGCAAAGCGATCGGTCAAGTCGGTGACATTATTACTAACGGCGTCAAAAAGATTAAGGTCAAATGAGTCCCGAGAAGGGAGATACGCAGTCGTCAGAGGTGTAAAGGCGGTGAGGTCAGGAATTTCGGCGGGTATCTGCAGGGGATAAAAACGGTGGTCAAGTTGAAGGATAAAGTTATTGCCGAGAGTCGTAGGGATTTGAATAAAAGTGGGTTTGGAGTCGAGATCTATTTGCTGGCCCGAGACAAAAAGAGTGGGAACCAAAGGGGTGAGACGCAGGGTAAGGGAGTTAAAAAGCTTTTGGTACTCGATACGAACCGGGAGAAGATTTTCGGTGGTGGTGAGAGAAGGAACCTTGAGAGATCCCGGGGTAGCAACAGAAAAAGGAACGCCGGTGGAAAGGTAGCCGCCCTTTTCGACCCAGCCGGTGTCGGGACGCAAACTCAGAGAGTCGAAGGGGTGAACTTCGGTCGAAGGTGAAGAAACCGAGAGAAAGTTTTGAGGAGGGGTTTTGAGGTTGACCCGATAAAGAAAGATTCGGTCATTAAAACTTTTGGCTAGAGTGAATTTGGCCGAATTGGTGAGAAATTTTTCCAAGAGGGCGTTCTTGGTGTCGGTTTTGGAGTCCGGAGTAATCTGATGTTTGTCCAGAAGCACCCAAGAAATGGCGTATTTGTCTAAGAGATCTTCAAACTCGGTTTGGCGACCGGAGTAGAGAGCGGCGGAGATTTCTTCGTAATACTTTTCGGAACTTTTATCCCAGACATCAAAGGCTCGGTCCAGAATGGGCTGTTGGATGCCGTACCAGAGAAAACCGGAACCGCGATAGCCCCAGTCGTAGTAGTTCCAACCCCAGAACGAGTATTGGGGAAAGTTCGCAATGCGGGTGGCGGGGTCCTGGGTTTTGAGGTAAGTAAAAAGATCGGTGTATTCCTGTGGAAGAGAGAGCCGCATATTAGTGTCGATCAGGTTACCGGAGAAAACGGGAGACATAAAAATAAAAAGAGAAGCAGTGACGGTAAAAAGAGTCAGGGGATATGTGAGACGACTGTGGAGATAGGTAAAAAGGTCGAGTAAAAACACAGATCCAATCGAGAAGAAACAAGCATAGGTAAAAGCGAGGGGGGTAGAGAACTTGGTAAAGGGGGATCGAAAAAGTTCACCCACCAGAGGGATAGCCGAATTAATGAGTAAACCGCCGCCAAGTAAAAAGAAAAGACAACAGAGGAGAATACCCAGAAGACTTT